>DATIWI010000251.1:0-8194 GCA_035519475.1 Opitutaceae bacterium | reverse complement strand
CGCCGCCTTTCGCGAGGAACTCCGCCTGTCGCCCAACGACCCGGCGGCGCGGCAGGCGCTCGACGTCGTACAGCGGCGAATCGAGGGACACTGACAGGGCCCAGGCCTGGGAGGCGGGCGGGGACCGATCCGGGGCATGGAAGGGATTGTGATTGGCGAGGAGGCTGCTTGTTCTAAAGTCGGACCTGAGCACGCCATGGCACGCATCCTATTCATCGAGGACGAGGAACAGATCCGCAAGACGAGCGCCGCGCTGTTGCGCGCCGCCGGCCACGAAGTGGTTACCGCCGCCGACGGCCAGGAGGGGGTGGAGCAGTTCGCGCGGCAGACGTTTGATCTGGTGATCACGGATGTGCTGATGCCGCGGATGGGCGGAGCCGAGATGATTGCGGCGGTGCGTCGAATCCGGCCGGAAATCAAGGTCCTCGCCACCTACGGCGGCGGGTATGTTTCCGGGGCGGATCCAGTGGCGACGGCGCAGCGGCTGGATGCGGACCAACTGCTCGCCAAGCCGTATTCGTTTGACGATCTCCGGGCGGCGGTGGCCGTGGTGATGAGCGGAGCCAAGGCCCCGCCCGATCCGGCGGGAACCACCCCGGCGGCGGAGTAGGGCGGGCCGGGCAAGCCCGGGAGTTTGGTCGGACGGGCCCGTCATCGCCCGGACGTCGCGCCGCGCGCCTGCTCAGTAGAACAGGTTCCGGTCGAGGCTGCGGTACTGGATGGCTTCGAGCAGGTGGGGTGCGGCCATGGCGTCCGCGTCGGCCAAGTCGGCGATGGTGCGGGCGACCTTGAGGATGCGGTCGTAGGCGCGGGCGGAGAGGTGCAATTGTTCCATGGCCTGCTGCAGGAGCCGGCCAAGCGCGGCATCGATCGGGCAATGCTGGCGGATTTGCGCGTGCGTCATGCGGGCGTTGGCCGCGGTGCGGGTGCCGGCGAAGCGCTCGCGCTGGCGCAGGCGGGCCGCCTCCACCCGGGCCCGGATTACAGCCGAGGATTCCCCGAGCCGGTTCTGGCGCAGCTCCTCGATCGTCAGGGACGGCGCCTCGACGTGCAGGTCGATGCGGTCGAGCAGCGGCCCGCTGATCCGCGCCCGGTAACGCTGGATCTGCGCGGGCGAGCAGCGGCACTCGTGCCGCGGGTCGCCGAGGTAGCCGCAGGCGCACGGGTTCATGGCCGAAACCAGCATGAAGCTGCACGGCAGCGTGACCTTGCCGGCGCTCCGGGAAATGGTCACCTGGCCGTCCTCGAGCGGCTGGCGCATGACTTCGAGCGCCGAACGCTTGAACTCGGGCAGTTCGTCGAGGAAGAGCACGCCATGGTGCGCGAGGGAGATCTCGCCGGGCCCGGGGATGGCGCCGCCGCCCAGCAGCCCGACGTCAGAAATGGTATGGTGGGGAGCGCGGTAGGGGCGCGAGAGGAAGGGGAGTCCCCCGCTGAGGGTGCGGCCGGCGGCCGAGTGGATGTTGAGGACCTCGAGAAACTCGTCGAGCGAGGGCCGCGGCATGATGGTCGGGATGCGCTTGGCGATCATGGATTTTCCGGCGCCGGGCGGGCCGATCATGAGCAGATTGTGCGCGCCGGCCACCGCCACCTCGACCGCCCGGCGGAGCGCGTGCTGGCCCTTGATCTCGCAGAAGTCGCCGTCGGCACCGCCTTCGCCGGCGGGCGTGGGCCGATACGCGGCGAGGCCGCCGGGCAGCGGCGACAACGTGAGTTCGCCGGCGAAGAAACGATGGGCCTCGTCGAGCGAGCGCACGGAATAGACAGCGATGCCCTCGACGAGCGCCGCCTCCTCCGCCGAGCCGGGCGGCAGGAGCAGGCCGCGCTTGTGCAGGGACTTGGCCAGCAGCGCCGTGGCCAGGGCACCGCGGATGGGGCGCGTGGCGCCCGAGAGGCTGAGTTCGCCGGCGATCAGATACCCGGCCAGATCGCCGACCGTGAGCTGCCCGGTCGCGCGCAGGATGCCGAGGGCGATGGGCAGGTCGTACAGGGGGCCCTCCTTGCGGACGTCGCCGGGCGCGAGGTTGATCGTCGTGCGCGTGCGCGGCATATGAAAACCGCTGTTGCTGAGCGCGGAGAACACGCGGTCTTGCGACTCCTTGACGGCGGCATCGGGCAGGCCGACGAGGATCAGGTCGGGCGCGCCGGCCTCGCCGGTGTTGACCTCGACCAAGACCACCTCGGCGTCGATGCCCTGTAAGGCGGCGGAGTGAACGGTCGCAAGCATGTTCCGGAAATATTCCGGAAACAGGAAAGCGACAACTCAGGTCTCAGGCAAGCTCGGCGATCGCGAGCTCCAGCCCAGCGGGGGCTGCGGAAAGGGATCCAGCGAAACCTCGGGCGCATAGGCGAGGGTGAGCGCCCGGGTCATGTTCTTTTCGACGGCCTGCAAGTAGGGGTTGGGACCGCCAGGGTAGGGGTCCGCGAGAAAGCGGAAGACGCTGGCAAAATCCTGGGTGATCCGCGGGAGCACGAATTTCTCCCAAAAAACCGGCGTCTTCGCGATCAGGTCGCGTACGCTGCGGAACAGGCGCTGATCGCGCGGCGTGTTGAAATAGTTGTCGGACTCCTCGAATTCCGCGTAGAGAAACGCGAGCTCATCGACGTAGTCGGCCGCCGCCATCTGGCCGAGATAGTCGGCCGTGGCCAGCGCGCAGCCGATGAAATGATCGACCTCGCCGGCAAAGTGGAGGTGGGCGACGTTGCTGCGCGGCCCGGTGCAGCGGATGGCCGAGATGACGAATTCGACCTCGTCGCTGTTGAAGCCGGCCGTCGGCAGGTAGCTGGCCGCGAAGGCGCAGCTCCGGATCACGTGCACATAAGTGTATTTCGCGCCCGTGCCCTCGCGGTCGGACCGCAGCTTGAGGTAGCCGGTGTCATGCAGGAGCACGGCGGCGATCGCGATCTCGAAGTGCCGCACGGTCAGGACGGGCGCGACCTTGGCGCGGTACCGCCCCTCGAGCAGCTGGACGAAGCAGAGGGCCGCCTGGAGCGTGTGCTCGAAATCGTGGTAGCGCATGTCGAGCGGCAGGTAGTCCAGATACCGGCCGTGAAACATGTCCTCGACGTCGCGGAAGAGTGTATCGATGACGGCGGTGCTGGCACCGGGATGCGCGTGGAGGAAAGTCGCCCGCACGACGGCGGCCACCGCTGGAGCACTCTTGGTATCGACTTGAGGAAACATTATACTTTTGCCGCAGCGCCAAAAATGCGCCCACTATTGCCAATAAACGGCGTTGCAGCGAGCTAACGTTCAGGCGCCAGTGCGTGCAAGCTGATTCTCAGCGCTTCCCATTGGTCAAACTATTGCTAATAACTCGATTCTACATCGAATGATCGTAGGCCTGACAGGAGGAATGGGCTGCGGAAAAACCACGGCGGCGGGCATGCTGGCCGGCCACGGCTTCGTCCCGCTCGATTCCGATGCGATCATCCGGACGGTGGTGCTGTCAGACCCGGAGGTGATCGCAAAGATCCGGGAGCACTTCGGCGCTGGCGTGCTGACCGAAGCGGGCGGGGTGGACCGCCGGCAGGTGGCCCGCCGCGTGTTCGCCGACGGGGCGGAACTCGACTGGTTGGAAGGGGTGCTGCACCCGCGCCTATACGCCTACTGGCGGGTGGCTTTCGCGTCGGAGCGGACGAAGCCGTGGGTGGTGGAGGTCCCGCTGCTTTTCGAAAAAAGCCTGCAGAATTGGTTTGATTTCACCGTTTGTGTTGCGTCTCATCCCGCCATTCAGATTGCGCGGCTGGAGCAGCGCGGACTTCCGCCACCGCTCGCCCGCCAACGGATTTCCCTGCAACTGCCTTTGGCGCAGAAAATTGAGCTCGTTGATTTTGTCCTGCTAAATGATGGTTCGTCCGACTTCCTGCGCGAACAGGTAGCGAGGTTGGTCACATTGCTTCCGACCCAGTAACATCCGCGCGTCGCGTTTCCGGCCGCGCATCCCCGCCTCCGGTGGGTTGGTTTCTCCACGGTTCCATGGCCTCCATGCCAAATTCCAGCGACGATCTGCCACCCGTTGTTTCGGGTGGGGGCGCAGAGTCGGCGACCGAAGATTCCGCGGCTGCCAAGCAGCCGCGACGGCGTTCGCGTTATTACCGGTCGAAATCAGTGGCGCCGATGGCGCCGGCGGATGCCGGGCGGCGGGCGGAACCGCCGGCCGTTTCTGGCGACGGCGGGAAGGTGGCCGACCAGGCGCCGCCGCCGCCGGCTCCGACCGGGGCGACGGAGAGCCCGGACGCGGCCGGCCCGGCGGCGCCTCCCGAATCCGCCGAGGAGGGCGAAGGTCCGGCCGAGGGAGACCAGGGATCCGGCCGACCCTTCCAAGGCGGAGGCTACGAGCCGTATTATTTCAAGAAGGGCAAGCGGCACAAACGGAAGCGCGGCAAGCATTGGCCCGGCGGCCCCGGCCCCAGCCAATATCCGCCGCAACCGCCGCCACCGAACTTCGCACCCGTCTTCGGCGACCTCCCCGACGCGGCGCGCTTTGCGGACGTCGCCGCGCTCGATGCGCTCGCGGCGGATCTTGCCTCGGGCAAGGGTACCCCGGTCAGACTCGAGGAACTCTATGCGCTGAGCCTGGCGGATCTCACGAACGCGGCCAAGAAGCTTGGCGCAAAGTTCGAAGGGGCGCCGAACCGCAAGGAATTGCTCAGCGCGATCTTCAAGCTCACCGCTGAGGAGAAACGGCCGGTCGCCGATCACGGCTGGCTCGATCTCACCGATCGCGGCCACGGCTTCCTCGTGCACAAGGCGGTGAACTACCGGCTCTATCCCGAGGATCCGTTCGTGCCGGAGAGCCTGATCAGGCGCTACGGGCTGAAGCGCGGCCACGAACTGGAGGTCCAGGTGCGCGCCCCGGAAGGCAACGAGCGCTGCCCGGCCGTCGTGAAAGTTGACCAGGTCATGGGCGGCAAGCCCGAGGACATCTCCAAGGTCACGCCGTTTGAGGAACTCATTCCGTATTATCCGCTCAAGCGGATCCTGCTCGAGGTGCCGGAGCAGAAGGACGTGTCGATGCGGGCCGTCGATATCCTGACGCCGGTTGGCTTCGGCCAGCGCGGTCTGATCGTAGCGCCGCCCCGCACGGGCAAGACCGTGTTGCTGCACAACATGGCGAACGCCGTCTCGACCAACAGCCCGGAGGCGTGCCTCATCATCCTGCTGGTCGATGAACGCCCGGAGGAGGTCACCGATTTCCGGCGCCACACCCGCGGCGAGGTGGTGAGCTCGACCTTTGACGAGACGCCCCAGAGCCACACGCACGCAGCCGAGATGGTTATTGAGAAGGCCCGGCGGCTCGTGGAAATGGGCCAGCACGTCGTCATCCTCCTCGATTCAATCACGCGCCTGGCGCGGGCCTACAACGCGCTTGCCTCGAACAGCGGTAAAATCATGACGGGCGGCATGGAGGCCACCGCGCTCCAGAAGCCGAAGCGGTTCTTCGGCTCGGCCCGCAACATTGAGGGCGGCGGCAGCCTGACCATCATGGGCACCGCCCTGATCGACACGGGCAGCAAGATGGACGAGGTCATCTTCGAGGAGTTCAAAGGCACCGGCAACATGGAGCTGCACCTCGACCGCGATCTGGTCAACAAACGCATCTTCCCCGCCCTGAACATGGAGCGCAGCGGCACGCGCAAGGAGGAGCTGATCTACCATCCCGACGAGCTGCTCCGGATCTACTCGCTGCGGCGGGCCATGCAGGGCATCCCGCCGGTCGAAGCCATGGAGATGCTGATTTCCCGACTGAAGAAGACCCGTTCCAACGCCGAATTTCTCCTGAGTCTGAACCGCTAGCCGCGGCGCGCGATCGCGCGCGCCTGGTTTGTCCGCCGGCTGTCCACGCCACATCCCCCGTGCGCACCGCCGAAGATCCTGCCATCCGCCTCGCCCTGAAGGCCGGGCTGCTCACGCCCGCCCAGCTCGCCGCCGCCACGGCGCGGCGCGCGACGGCGGCGGAGCCGGACGGCGGGGAGCCCAAGCTGTGGGAATTCCTGGTGCAGGAGGGCGTGCTCGACGGCGGGCGCATGGCCCGGCTGCTGGCCGACCTGCACGGGCTGCCCCTCGTGGATCTGCGTCTGGCGGAAATCCCGGCGGGCGTGCTGGCGGTGCTGCCGCGGGCGGCGGCCGAGCGCTTCAACGTGCTTCCGCTGGCGCGGGAGCGCGCGGCGTTGCAGTTGGCGATCAGCGATCCGCTCGACTTTGCGGCCGTCGATGAAGTGGGCCAGCTGACCGGGCTCGCCGTGGAACCGGCGGTCGCGCCGGCGGCAGAAATCCGCGAGGCGATCGAGCGGCATTACGGGGCGGGTGCGGCCAGCGCCGGACCGCAGGACGGGGCGAAGGACACCGGGGCGTCTGGCGCGCCGGGCGAGGAGAGCGCGGCGGTCGCGGAGGACGAGGCGCCGGTGATTCGCTTGGTGGAATCAACGCTGCGCCACGCCGTCGGGCGGAGGGCCTCCGATGTTCATTTTGAACCCATCGCCGGGCGCTTTCGCGTGCGGTACCGCATCGACGGGATCCTGCAGGCGGGGGAGGATCCGCCCGCGCACCTGCAGCGGGCAGTGGTCTCGCGGCTCAAGATCATGGCGAACATGAGCATCGCGGAGAAGCGGCTGCCGCAGGACGGTCGCGCCCGGATCCACCTCGAAGGCCGGGCGCTCGATCTGCGGATCTCCTCGCTGCCCACGGTCCATGGCGAGAGCGTGGTGGCGCGAGTGCTGGAGCAGGAAAGGCTGCGCCTGGGCCTGCCGGACCTGGGTCTGCAGGCGGCCGACCAGCAGGCGTTCGAACGGCTCCTGGCCCTGCCTGACGGCCTGGTGCTGGTGACGGGGCCGACGGGCTCCGGCAAGACGACCACCCTCTATGGCTGCCTGCAGCATCTCAATCACCCCGACCGCAAGATCATCACCGTGGAGGATCCGGTGGAATATCAACTGGCCGGTATCAACCAGGTGCCGGTGCGCGCTGAGGTCGGCCTGACATTCGCCGCGGCGTTGCGCGCCATGCTGCGGCAAGCTCCCAATGTCATCATGGTTGGGGAGATTCGCGACCGGGAGACGGCGGAGATCGCCATCAACGCGGCGCTGACCGGCCATCTCGTGCTGAGCACGCTGCATACCAACGACGCGCCGGGTGCCATCACGCGGCTGGTCGATCTCGGGGTGAAATCCTTCTTGGTGGCCTCGGCCCTCCGGGCGGTGGTGGCGCAGCGCCTGGTGCGCCGCCTCTGCGGGCATTGCGCCCGGCCCGACGCGCCCACGCCGGCCGAGGCCGGTGCGCTGTTGCCGGGCGGGGCGGTCGCGGAGCTGCGGCTCCGGCGGAGCGGCGGCTGCCCGTTTTGCGAAGGCACGGGCTATCGCGGACGCATCGGCATCTTCGAGATTCTCGGCGTGGACGACCAGATGCAGCGACTGATCCACGAAGGTGCCGGCCTGGAGCGGTTGCGGGCCCACGCCCGCGCGGCGGGCATGAGCACGCTGCGCGAAGATGGTTTGCGAAAGGCCCGGAACGGATTGACCACCCTCGAGGAGGTGATGGCTGCCACGGTCGCCGATGCGAACTGAATGTGAAACCGCGGTTGCGGCGCTTTTTGGAATGACGTCAACAGAAACCTCGCTAGCGTCAAAACTTCGCGATAGATCCGCCTTAACCGGAGGAACATCATGAGCTACGAAATGAACGACCTGCTGGAGATCGTGGTCGAGCAGAACGCCTCCGACCTCCACCTCCAAGTCGGCCAGCCGCCCACCTTGCGACTCAGCGGCACGATGACACCGGTGGACGGTCCGAACCTGGTGTCTCAGGACACGGAGAATCTCATGCTGGCGATCACGCCGGACGCGCACGTGCAGAACGTGAAGCTCAATGGCGGCACCGATTTCGGCTTCAGCTACCTCGACAAGGCGCGCTTCCGGGTGAGCGTGCACAAGGCCAAGGGCAACTACGGCATCGTGCTGCGGCAGATCCCCAACAAAATGTTCGGACTGCGCGAAATCGGCCTGCCCGACAAGGTAAAGGAATTGCTCTATCGCCCGCGCGGGCTGGTGATCGTGACCGGGCCGACGGGGTCGGGCAAGAGCACGACCCTCGCCTCGATGATCAATTACATCAACGAGAACCGCGAGGGCCACATCATCACTATCGAGGATCCCATCGAATACTTCCACGAGCACAAACGCTGCATCGTCACCC
>DATIWI010000250.1:0-3344 GCA_035519475.1 Opitutaceae bacterium | reverse complement strand
AGAGGTTCGCTTCGCAGAGGTTCGCCGCTCCAATTTTCGCCTCACGGAGGTCGACAAGATATTCGGGGTTTTGCGCCCGCCAGGCGTTCCAGGCAGCAACGCCCTGCCGTAGTCGGGCGAGATCCTCGTCGTTGGCCATCTCCGGGCTCCGGCTGCCTGCAGGCAAGGTTGTTGTAGCGCGATAGCGCGGTCGGTGTCCCCTTCGGCCGGAAGGCGGCAGGGTGCGGGTGCGGCCCGGCGCATTGGCCGCACAACCACCGCCCGAACCATAAGTTCGATTATGAAATGCGCCGGGACGTCGCGTTCAGGTCTTCGCGCAGTATGCGAGCGTCGCGGCTTTCGGGACTGTCAGGAATTCCGTGTAAGGGCCGTTTTCATCACGCCAAGGTGCGTATTCCGACGAATTTGAACGGCGATTCCGATTGATCGTGAACGCCGGTTCCACTGATCTTGAACGCGGTCGGCGCCGTGCCGTTGGTGATGGTTTCCTTTCACGTCCGTTCGGTTCGGTCAAGGGAGAGGGCGTCCCCGTAGTCCACAAGGAGGGGCCCGCGCGGCGCGACGCGCGGATCATGGCGCTGGCGGCGTGCCGCGCGGGAGGATGCTTTGTGGACCCACGGGGGCGGCCGTTTCGCCGCTGTTGGTCTTTTTCGGCGTCATCAGCTTGCGCATGGACTCGCCCTTGAGGTCGAGGCGGTAGGCGTTGTGCACCAGCCGGTCGAGGATGGCATCGGCGATGGTGGGTTCACCCAGCATCTCATGCCAGCGTTCGACGGGGAGCTGGCTGACGACGATGGTCGCGGTACGGCCATGGCGGTCCTCGAGGATCTCGAACAGATCGTGCCGCGCCTCGACACTCAACGGCATGAGGCCGAAGTCGTCGAGGATGAGCAGGCTGGTTTTGGCCAGGCTCTTGAGCATGCGGGCATGGCGGCCATCGCCGTGGGCGAGGGCCAGCTCTTCGAACAGCCGGGCGCAGCGGTGATAGATGACGCTGAAGTCGTTGCGGCAGGCTTTATGGCCGAGGGCGCAGGCAATCCAACTTTTTCCGACCCCGGTCGGGCCGGTGATCAGGGTGGCACGGGCGTTTTTGATCCAGTCCGGAGCGCTCAAGGCCACGATCACGGCGCGGTCGAGCCCGCGTGGTGTGCGGTAGTCGATGTCCTCGGGGCAGGCCTGGGGGTGGCGCAGCCGGGCGAAGCGCAGCCGGGTTTGCAGTCGCCGGTCCATCCGTCGGGTGGCCTCGCGATCGAGCAGCAGGCCGAGCCAGGTGGCATGGTCCAGCTCGGCGGCGGTGGGATCGGCGATCAGCTCGGCGAAGGCGGCGGCGGCGCCCTGCAGGCCGAGTTCGGCCAAGCGGTCGTGGGTGGGGTGATGCAGCATGATGATCTTCTTCAATGGTAGTAGCGGGGGCCGCGGATGTTGGCGTGGAGGATCACCGGTCCGTCCGCGGCGGTTCGGGTTCGGTGACGATCGAGGCCGGTCTTCAGGATCGAGGCGAGGCTGGTGTAGGTGAGTGCGCCGATGGCGATCGCCCGGGCGGCGGCGGCTTCCATTCGTTCGGGTTGGTAGGAGCGCGCCAGGCGGAGGATACCCAGGGCGGATCGGATCCCTTGTTCGGGATGGCCCCGGGCGAGCACGACGTCGACCAGCATCGCCGTGTGGGGGCCGATCCTGGCGGCCTCGCCGCGCAATTGCTCCGGCGTGCAGTCGGCGTAGCGGCGGTGGGCCGGCGGCATGTGCTCGCGGATCGTGCTGTGGCCGGGCTGGTCGCGGCGGATGTGGCTGGCGACCCGCTTGCCCTTGTGGAAGGCCTCGACGGTGGTGGCGGTGACGCGCACGTCGAGCGCGGTCGTCGCCAGCGCGAACGGGACACTGTAGCCGTGGTCGTCGATCCGGACGTGGTAATCGAGGCCGGGACGGCAGCGCCGCCATTCGGCAAAGACGTAAGGCTCCGCCGGCAGCGGCTCGAGCGCCGGGCGGTCCAGCTGGTCGAACAGTTGCTGCCGGGTGGCGCCGAGCTGGCGCATGACCTTGGTCCGGTTCAACCGCTCCAGTTCCTCGGCGATCGCCGCGTTCAGCTCGGCGAGCGAGAAGAAGCGGCGGTTTCTCAGCCGCGCCAGGATCCAGCGCTCGACCACCAGGACGCCGGCCTCGACCTTGGCCTTGTCGCGCGGCTTGCCCGGCCGGGCCGGGACGATGGCGGTGCCGTAGTGGCCGGCCATGTCGGCGAAGGTCTGAGCGGCGGCCGGTTCGTAAAGGCAGGCCCGGACGATCGCCGCCTTGAGGTTGTCCGGCACGACGACGTGCGGCACGCCGCCGAGGAAGGCAAAGGCCCGGACATGCGCGCCGATCCAGTCGGCGAGGCTCTGGGTCCAGGTCGCCTCGGCGTAGGTGAAATTCGACGCCCCCATCACGGCGACGAAGATCTGCGCCTCGCGGATCTCGCCCGTGGCCGGATCGATCACCACCGCCGTCTGGCCGGCGTAGTCGACGAACAGCTTCTCGCCGGCCAGATGATGCTGGCGCATGGTCACCGGCAGCTTGCTTTCCCAAGCCCGGTAGAGTTGGCAGAAGCGGGAGTAGCCATAGCCGTCGGGATGTGCCGCCCGGTATTCCTCCCACACCAGCAGCAGCATCACCCCGCGGCGCTTGAGCTCCCGATGGACCGCCGGCCAATCCGGCTCGGGCCGGCGCACCCGGCTGGGTGCCGGCGGTGGGTAGACGAGCCGCTCCAACGCGGTGTCATCCAGCTCTGGCGGCAGCGGCCATCCCAGACCCGCTGCCCGCAGCCGCGTCGCATAGGTCCAGACGGTGCCGGTGGCGATGCCGAGCGAGCGGGCGATCGCCGCCACCGTCAGCCCGCTTGCCCGCAGCCGTAACACTTCCCTGATCTTGCGCATCGACGTCCTCATGCCCGGCATCGCCCCCTCCTCGACCAGAAAAGGAGCGACGCTATCGGTTGATGAAGCCGCCAACGGCAAGCCGCCGGCCGTTCAGGGCCAATCGGAACCCGCGTTCAGATTGGCTCGGAATCCACGTTCAATTTGGATTGGAATCGCCGTTCACGTTGGATCGTAACGGCCGTTCAATTTCCATCGGTACACGCAATCAGCTTGCCGATTACGGCGGCGCGCCGCCCGGTCTCGACCTCGTCGGTGTCCGCGGCGCCGTCCGGCGCTTCGGCCGCTTCGTCCGCGCCGGCCTTGGCTTTCGCCATGTCGACGAGGCGGGCGGGCTTGGGCGCTTCGAGGCGCCGCTGCAGCGTCGGAGTCGCTCGGTCCTCTTCATTCAGCGCAAAGTCGCCGGGCGCTTCACCCAGGGTCGCGGTGAGCAGCGCGCAG
>DATIWI010000249.1:0-11915 GCA_035519475.1 Opitutaceae bacterium | reverse complement strand
CGCGCCGTGCGCCGGGTTTTCGCCAGGTGCACCTCGATGAAATTGCGGTGCGCGCCGCCGAGCTTGGCGAACGGATGCAGTCCCTTGACCACGCCCGCGCCCTGCGTCCAGCGGCTGCCCACGCCGGCCGCATAGGTCACGACCGCCACCTCGCCGGCGCGCAGCGCCGCCTCGCCGCGCCGGCGGCAGTCCTCCCCGGCGGCCGCGGCGTCGGCCAGCGCCTGGGCGGGCACGTCCTCGATGCGGGAGGTCGGCGGCAGCCGGTTCATGGCCAGGCCGATGCGGCCGGTGCGCAGGTCGGTGCGGATCTGTTCGTGTTGCGCGCGGTCGAATCCGTTTTCCGCCAGGAGTTCGTCGAGGCGGCCCGCCTCCTGCGCCGCCGTGGCGGCGGGCAGCATGTGTTCGAGCAACGACGGCATCACCGCGGCAAACTCCGGCCGGTGGCGGGCCGCGAGCGTGAACTGTTGCAGATCGGCGCGCTCGCGCGGGGTGAGCTGGCGCGCCTCCTGCCGCAGGCAGCGCGGGACCGTCAGCTGATAGTAGCCGGCCGGCAGCAACGCCTCGGCGCCGGTGAGGAGCGCGGCCACGGAGCCCTGTTCGTTGATCGCGAAGTCGTAGACCACCGGATCCATGGCGAAGGGCAGCGCGGCCTCGAGCTCCCGCTTGGCCGCCAGCATGGTCTCCTGCAGCCGTTCCTGCGCCTCGCGCCGGCGCGCGGGCGCAAAGATGAAACCCATGCCGCCGCCCGACATTCCCCCCAGCATCCAGAAGCCCCAGAAATCGTCGCCGAACGCCGTCCGGGCGCGCGCGATGAGGCGTTCGGTGTAGAGGTTGCTGACCCAGGGGATGATCGTGTGCAGCGGCCCGAAGAAGTTGCCGGTGAGCGAGCGGCCGAGCGCCCGGATCTCGCCCGCCGCGAGCTGGCGGAGGATCTCGTCGAGCGTCGCCACCGCCCGGTGGCGGGCCGCCCACTCGGCCTCGCCGCGCAGGAGGTATTTCTCCGTCACCATTTCCAGGATGGGGCCGACGTTCTGCGCCATGCCGCCATGGACCAGCACCAGCGAATCCTGCAGCCGGGCCCGCGCGGCGGCCGGCACGCGGTCGGGGCCGAGCAGGGTGTGGCGCGGCAGCAGGCAGCCGCGGCTGAGGCCGTGCTCCACGTCGCCCGGGCGCGCGGCCACGCCCTCGATGAGCTTGATGCCCGGCCAGAGGCCGCCCGAATCCTGCCAGCCGCCCCCCGAACCGCCGAGCCATTCGCCGAGGATGGCGCGGGCCGCGACCATGCGGCGCTCGGCTTCGTCCATCGGGCCGCTCAGCGCGCGGATCTGCCCCGTGGCGCGCATGCAGGCGCCGATCATGGCGCCGAGCAGGGTGGTGGAGACGGCCAGCCGCGACCCCTTGGGAATGCGATTGACGTTGCTGACCAGCTCGAAGCCCCGGCCCGGCCCGAAGATGACGCCGAGCAGCTCCGCGAGGCTCGCCCCGGAGCGCTCGATGCCCGGGGGCACGAGCCCGGCGGCGATGACCGCCGCCTTCAGCAGCCCCAAGTAGTCGCGGCCGAAGTCGAACACCGTGTCGAGATCGCGCACTTCCGCGGTGGCCTCCAGGTCCGCGCTGGCGAGGCGGATGAGCGGTTCGTCGATCACCCGCAAATACGCCTCGACCGGCGGGCGCGGCTCCGAATCGCGGCCGTGCACGCCGAGATCGATGGAGACGTTGAGCACGCGTGCGCCCTCGGGAAAATCCATGCCGAGGAAGAAGATGTCGCTCCACCCGCAGTGGGTGAGGTCCATGCGGACGGGCGTGCGTTCGCGCAGGACGGGCTGGGGGACGCCGTCGCCGGGGCGGAGGAGTTCGGGCCGCACGCGCAGCGGCTGGTCGAGCGGATGACCGAGGCGGAACATCCAGGCGTTGCCGCGCGTGGCGCGGACAGTATGGCGAACCTGGTCGGCGAGCGTCTGGAAACCCAGGGCATGGTAGGCCGCCGCCAGCGCGCTGGAGAGCGTCTCGTTGGCGCCTTGCGCGGCTTGAGCCCGCAGAAAGCCGCTGATGGCCTCCTCGAAGCGCCGCTCCAGCATGCGGCTGAAGCCGTCGTACGGCACCCGCCCGGTGCGGGGAAGATCCGGCCGCGCCGGCAGGTGATAGCGGTGGATGGCGGCGAGGAAAAACAGCGCGCGTACCCGCTTGTAGAGGTTGGTTTCCCGGCACCGATATGCCTCCAGCTCGGCGCAGGCGGCGAGCAGCGCGGCGGCGGGCTGGTCCGCGCACCAGCGTTCAATGGCGAGGTCCCGCACCGCCGGCACCGCCGCCTCGATGATGTCGGTGACGCGCACGCTCATGGCTCAGCTTGGGCGGGTGGCGAGCAGCTCGACGAGCTGGGTGAGCACGGGATCGCGATCGCGGCCGGCGAGGCTGAGCGCGAGCTGGGCAAACAAGAGGCCGTAGGAAGCGCCGATGTCGTAGCGCCGCCCGGCGATACTGAGGGCGAGGTAGCGTCGGCGCGCGGCGAGGGCGTGCAGGGCGGGGGACAGGCCGAGCGGCCGGCCGGCGGTGCCGGCCCGCTGCTCCTCCAGTAGGTCAAAGATTCCGGCGGGCAGCACGTGCATGCCGAAGAAGCACAGGTAGAATCCGGCGCGCAACCCGGGCACCAGCAACTGCTGCTCCGCCACGGTGGGCGTGGGTTTCTCCAGCACGGTCTCGATCTGGTACAGCGGACGGTCGCCGCCGACCAGCCGCCCGCCCACGGTGCCGTAGGCGGTGAGCAGGCTTTCGTGCGTCGGCTGCACGGCGGAAACGGGAGCGTCCTCGGCCGCGGCCACGTCCACCAGTTGGCGCGCGCAGCTGGTGGCCCCGTGCGCCACGTGGAGATGGTCGCCCACGAGGTGCAGGAAGGCCTCGTCGCCGATGAATTCGCGGCCGCAAAGCACGGCATGCCCGTAGCCCTGGGGATCGCGCTGGGGCACGAAGCGCACCCGCTCGCGCAAGGCGCCGCACGCGCCGGCGTAAGCCAGCTCGTCACCGGGGCACACGATCACGCCGAACTCCTCGATCCCCGCGCCGGCGGCCTCCTCCAGGATGATCTGCAGGGCCGACTTGGGCTCGCCCCGCTGGTCGATCAGCATCTGCAGCGGCAGCGCGCGTTGGCGGGGATTGGCGGCGGTGACGAGAGCCTTGCGGACTTTCATGGTGACAGAAGGGAGGCCGGGACGGGGCCGCAGCCGGCGGGCGCGTTCCGGGGCCAGCACAACGCCGGCGCCGGGGAGAGACAATCCGAAAGCAAGTCGGGCCGGCTTCCCGGGTTCCCGATGGGACGGGCCATCGGCGGTTGACCGCGACAGAATTCTGGGTACTAACTCGGCTCCCGTCGGCGGGCCCCGTCCTGGCCGCGGGAGTTTGCCGCCGTCCGCGGCTGGGGTTACGTTCCCGCCGCCCGACCGCAGTCCGAAAGCGAGCATGAAGATCAAACCCAAGCTGTATCTGCACCGTGTCTCCACGAAGGCCGCCCCGCGCATCCGGCGGAGTTACGACCCCGAATTCCGCGCTTCGCCCAGCTACCGCGCGGAACTGCCGGACATGATGCACGCCATCGATTCCATCCAGGGCGCCAAGGTGCCCATCCAGCACGTCGGCGTGGCGAATTTCCGGTTGCCGATCAAGCTGCGCACGCGGCGCGGCGAGGTGCTCACGCTCGAGGCGAGTGTGACCGGCACCGTGTCGCTCGAGGCGGAGCTCAAGGGCATCAATATGAGCCGCATCGTGCGCTCCTTCTACGACCACAAGGACGGGATCTTCACGCTGGAGTGGCTGGGCCGGATTCTGCAGGCCTATCTGCGCCGCATCCGGAGCAAGGACGCGCGGCTGCGCGTCAGCTTTTCCTATCCCGTGCTCCAGCGCAGCCTGCGGAGCGGCCTCCGGGGCTGGCAGTACTACCAGGTGGCGTTTGAGGGCATGCTGACCCACACCGGCCATTACCGGCGCTTCCTGCATTTCGATTTCGTGTACTCGTCGGCCTGCCCGTGCTCGGCGGAGCTGGCGGAACATGCGCGCGACCGGCGCGGCGTGTACTCGATCCCGCATTCCCAGCGCAGCAAGGCGCGCGTCAGCGCCGAGATCGCCGCCGGCCGGAAGCTCACCATCGAGGACCTGCTGGCGCACTGTCGCAACGCGCTCAAGACCGAGACGCAGGTGATGGTGAAACGCGAGGACGAACAGGCCTTCGCGGAGCTGAATGGCGCCCACATCAAGTTCGTCGAGGACGCCGTGCGGCTGCTCTACCATGAGTTGAATGGCGACCCGCGCATCCGGGATTTCCAGGTCGCGTGCGCCCACCTGGAGTCGCTGCATTCGCACGACGCCGTCAGCGTGATCTGCAAGGGCGTCAAGGGCGGCTTTGGGGGCGACTTCATGGATTACGGCCAGCTGGTTTGCTGAATCCGTTCGTCGCGAGTCCCGCGAAGGGGTGAGCGCCCGCTGCCTGGGGATCCGCCTCCCCCATTCGGGAGAATCGGGAAGGCGCCCGGGTTGCGGTCTGCACGGCGACGGCGACGAATTCGCGCCGTTTGCACGGATGGGCGGAGGTGCCAGGCGGCCGGCGGGATCCTCATCCTGTTCAGTGCAAGTGCCTTGGCGGTCGCGCGCCGGGACTGGCACGGTTTCGGCACCGTTTCAAAAGCAATTAACAATTGCCGATCCATGACCTGGTCGAACGCCTGCGCATTTTGTCTTCTCGGCCTGGCGATGCTCTGGCTGCCGGCGTTGGCGCCGGGGCTGATCACGCCAAACCCGCTTTTTGGCACGAGTACCCGCGAGCTGTGGCTCTTGTTCATGGGCTCGCTCAACACCGCGCTCGGCGGAGGCGTGCTGGGCTGGCACGCTCTGCGCAGCGCCTGGAGCATCCCGGCCTGGCTGGAGCCGGCCGCGCAAGCGGAGCCGCTGGCGCTACCGCAGCCGTCCCGCGCCAGCGTCTGACCTGCGGCGTCAGGCCCGCGCCTTTTTTCCCGGTCGCCTCCTGCCGTCCTCCGCGCCGCGAATCTCCGCGGGCGCGGAGGTTCGGCACTGGACCGGGCGCGGACGTTCTGCGCCGAGGGGACGCGAGCTGTCTGGCCGCCGCGATGACTGCCGGCGGCGACGAACGAAGGCGGCTGCGAGCGGATGGCCGTTCGTCGCTGCTGCGCCGCCGGGGAGCCGGGCCCCGCGTGCCGGCGGGAGAATGCGTGGGCGCGGATTTGGCGGCGAACGCCCGTGGGCGCCGGTTCGGGCGGCGGGGGCTAGTCGGGCTTCAGGCGATCCGGGTCGGCCTCGACTTCCTGGCAGGCCTTGATGAATGATGCCGCGGACCACGCCTGGAAGGCCCTGCCCATGGGCCGGCCGGTGACGCCATGCGCCCACTCGTTGAACTCCCACTCGTGGTCGCGGCCGAGTTGGTTGAGTCGCGCCAGCCGCACCAGTTCGCGGCAGGCAACCTCGTGGAAGCCGAGCCGGTGGATGAAGCGCACCCACAAGCCGCCGATGAACGGCCAGATTCCCCCGTTGTGATAGTGGTGGGGCAGATTGAGCAGGTTGACCGTGTAGTAGGAGCGCCAGTCGGGGTCGCCCGCCTGCACCACGGGATAGAGATTGGCGACGGGCCAGGGATCGTTCACGCCCACGCCCCACATGAAGCGGAAGGCGCTGCGCGCCCGCTCCACGTCCAGCAGGTTGACGAGGTAGGCGAGCACGTTGCCGTAGACGTCGCACCGCCAGTTGAAGGCAAAGGGCGTGATCTCGGCCAGGAGGTACTGGGTGTTGCCGAGGTCGAATTGCCGCTCGGCGAAGCGGTTGCTGTCGCGGACGGTGTCCGTCGGACCGGGTGGGCGCGTGGTGGGCCAGAAGGTGTCGAGCAGGCGCCCCCGCACCCGCTGGGACCAGCGCAGGTAGTCGGCGGCCCGCTCGTAGTCGCCCTGAAACTCGAGCAGGCGCCCGAAGCAGACGTTGGCGCGGAACCAGAGCACCTCATCGTAAAGCACGTTGTAGCTGCGGCCGAAGAGGTCGGTCCAGTCGCCGGCTTCCGGGATCTCGAGCAGGCCGTCGTTGTTGCTGTCGTGGGCGCTGAGCCAGTTCATGGCCACCTGCAGCCGCGCGCTGTGTTCGCGCAGGAAGTCGTGGTCGCCGGTGGCCACGACGAAATGGTAGCACGCGATGATCACCCACAGGCCGCTGTCGATCGACGAGATGTTGCCGACCCCGCCGTAGTCGGGCTGGCCGTCCTCGAGCCGCACGTTCGCCGGAATCTGGCCGGCCGGCGACGTGGCCAGCAGCAGGGTCTCGAGCGTGCGGCGCTGGGCGGCATGCACGTCGGCGTCATCGAGGTCGAGGGTGTCGATGACGGTGAACGAGCCGTCCCGCGCCCAGACAGCGCGATAGTTGACGTCAGTGCCGGTCACGGGGTTGTCGGCCAGCGAGCAGGCGGAGAACCCGCGGGGCGTGAGATTCCTCCTGAGGGCGGCGAGCGCCTGATCGTAGGCGGTGTGCAGAAACCGGCGGTCGTCCTCGCTGAGGGTGCCGAGCCGCGTGCCGGTGAAGAGCAGGCGGAAGCGGGGGGCCATTTTTTCGGCCGGGATGCCGCTCTGCACGGCCGAGGGCAGTTGGGTGATCACGCCGTGGTGCCGCAGGCCGTCGAGCACGCCGTCGGCCAGGACGGCGCGCGCGGTATAGACGGGGATGTCGACGGTGGCCTCGAAGAGCTCGGGCTGGGCGTTTTCCACGATGATGCCGCGCACGCCGGGCAGGCGGAACATGCTGCTGTCGTTGCCGGTGTCGCCGGCGACGAGCGTCTCGTCGAGGCCGATGCGCAGCTTCGTGCAGAGCCACTGGAGGGCGCCGGCCTTGGTGGCGCGCGGCGGCAGCAGGTCGAGGTCGCGCTGGCTGGAATAGACGACGGTCGCGGCCAGGCCGGCCGCGGCCAGGCGCTGGCGCAGATCCGCCAGCTGCGCCGGCGCGGCCCGTTCGAGAAACCAGCTCGACTTGAACTGGTGCTGGAACTCCGCGGGCTGCCGGCGCGTGCCGGGAAAGGCGCTGACCACCGCCTCGATCTTCGCGAGATCCCAGCCTTCGGAAAGGAATTGATAGAAATCGTCCAGGAAGCGGTCCGTCCGCTCATCGAAGATCTGGGTGCCCACGCCGCCGAGGTAATAATCGGGAACGGGCAGGGTGCCGTCAGCCACGAACCGGCGCAGGTCGTCGACCAGGCGGCCGCTGTTGTAGACGAGCAGGGGCCGGCGGCGGGCGGGCAGCCCCTCCCACGCGGTTTTAAAGCGCCGGGTCGCCTCTGGATTGCCGAGGAGCGTGCCGTCGAGATCGCTACTGAACAGCCGGATGGGCTTGGGAACGGGCGCGGTCATGGCGGGGGCGCGGGCGGGGCCGGTCCGGCGGGTCAGTCGCCGTCGTGCCAGGGCTCGTCCCACTCGTTCTCCACGAAGGCTTGGGGGGTGGCGCGCTCCTCGATCAGGCTGATGAGCTGCTGGGCAATGCCGGTCCACGTGAACAAGCTGCGCGCCTTGTGGGCGCCCATGCGCGCCAGGCGGGCCGAGAGCCGCGCGTGCTTGAGGACCTTGAAGATGGTGATGCCGAGATCCTCGCGGTCGAAGGCGTCGGCGTAGAGGGCGTGGCGGCCGAAGCTGACCGCGCGGTACAAGCCGCCGTGCGTGGTGACAACCGTCGGCGTGCCGCAGGCCATGGCCTCGATCGCGGTCATGCCGAAGGGTTCGTAGCGGCTGCTGAGCACAAAGACGTCCGCCGCGCGATAGTGGTCGGCCAGATCGGCGTCGGCGATGTAGCCCCCGAACCGCACGCGCTCCTCCAGACCGTGTTTCCGGACCAGCGCCTGGAGCTCCTCCAGCAACGCCTGCTCCTTCGGGGTGAGCTGGGTGCCGCCGACGGCGAGGTGGAGCACGGCGTCCGGCACGCGGGCGGCCACGACGGTGAAGGCGTCGATCAGGAGGTCGTAACCCTTGTTGCGGGCGAGCCGGCCGATCGCCAGAACCACCTTGCCTTGAAAGCCGAGCCGCTGGCGGATGGTCTCGCGCGTGGCGGCGCTGACGGGATAGAAGCGATTGTCGTCATAGCCAGGCGGAATCATGTGCACCCGATCGCCGGGCACTTCGTAATCGCCTACAATCATGTCGAGCTGGGGCGGCGTGGTGGCGATGACCGCCTCGCAGTTGCGGTAGATCAGGGTCTCCTGGTGGATCCGCTCCGTGAAGTTGAACTTCTTCTCGAAGTTGGCCGCGTTTTCCGGAAAGTCCTGCTCCATGAGCCGCTTCTTCCACCGGCCGAGGGAATGCGGCGTGTGCACATGCGGCACGTTGAGCGCCTCCGCCAGGCGCTGAGTCGCGTACCCCGCGTCCCAGTAGTGGCTGTTCAAGAACTGGTATTGCAGGGCATGCTGCTGGGCGAATCGCAGCGCGTTCTCGGACCATTCCCCGAGGTGACGATAGAGGTATTCCTTTTCGAGGAACGCCCGGCCGCCACAGGGGACGCGGATCACGCGCACGTGGTCGTTGACCACGTCGAAGGGAGGCTGGTCCTCAAAGCGGCGCGTCCAGATGTCGACCTCGTAGCCGAGCTGGGCGAGTTTCTTCGAGAGTTCAAGGACGTAGACGACTTGGCCGCCGGTGTCGGCGGCGCCCAGCGGGGGCTCGGCGGCGACATAGCCGTGGGTGGAGACCATGCCGATGCGGGGCCGCGACGAGTCCAGGACGGGCCGGCGCTGCCAGAGGTGTGTCAGCTTGCGATACGCTCGGCCGAGGCGGGGAAGCGCGGAAACTCGAGAAAGCTCGGGCATGGGAAGTGGTGTGGCGCGACGTCCGCGCGAAGGCGGGATTCGGGTGGTGGCGGCGGCCGTGACGGTCCGCGGTGTGGGCGGCGCTGGCTGGCCGGTCGTCACGAGCGCAGGTGGCACGACAGCGCGTGCCTGCACACGCCGATGAGAACCGGTGCGCGACCAGGTGGCTGGACAGGACTTCGGAGCCAAAGTGCCAGGGATTTTTCGGGCGTCGCCCAAAAGGAGAGCGGGAGGTGCCGTCCCCGCCGGGTGTGTCGGAAGGCGGACCGCCGCGGGTCCGCCCTATCCGGGTCGCGGCCGCAGGTACGCCGGCGCCTGCGGACTCTGATGCGAGGCGCCAAAGAACCGGCCGGTGGGGTAATACTCGGTGCCGAGCTGGACCTTGCCGGCAACCTCCTCGCCCGCGACCGATGCAATGAAAGCCAGCGCCAGATCGATGCCCGCCGAGACGCCCGCTGCCGTCCAGATCTTGCCGTCGTGAACCACGCGCTCGGGCACGACCTCGACGCCCTCCAGTTCGCGCAGGCGCGCGAGCGAGGACCAATGCGTCGTGGCCCGGCGGCCGGACAGCAGGCCGGCCCGGTGCAAGACAAAGGCGCCCGTGCACACCGACAGGACCGCCTGGCAGCCCGCGGCCTGCGCGGCGACAAAGCGGATCAGCCGCGCGTTGTCCACCTGCTGCCGCGTTCCCTGGCCGCCGGGGACCAGCAGATAGTCCAGCCGGGGACATTCATCGAAGGTGGTGTGGGGATTGAGCGCCATTCCCTTGGCGCACACGACCGGATCGCGGGTCGCGGCGACCAGCAGGCACGACTCGGGGCCTCCCAGCGACTTGCTCCAAACCGAGAGCATCTCCCACGGGCCGACCAGATCGAGTTCCTCCAAACCGGGAAAAATGAGAAAGCCAAAGTTCATGGGTGGAAACGGGGCGGCGGCGATGACGGTCTCCTCGGGGAAGGATTGGAGCGCAAGCCGCGGCGCATTCAAGGGCGGAAATCGCGCGCGAAGCGGACGACCGGTCCGACCCATCCGAGGAATCTTGAAATGCCGCCGTCCCGGGTGCACAAAGGCCGCGCATGCCGCAGGGGCGTCAAACGATTCTGGTCGTCGAAGACGAGCCGCCGATCGCGGAGACGATCGTCTATGCCCTGCAAACCGAGGGTTTTGCCACGCGATGGACGACCACGGGCCGCGACGCCCTGGCGGCGTTGGCGGAACCGGGCCTCGCACTGGTGATCCTCGACATCGGCCTGCCCGACGCGAACGGGTTCGACGTCTGCCGGGAGATCCGCCGGCGCTGCGCGGTGCCGGTCATCTTTCTCACCGCGCGCAGCGACGAGGTCGACCGGATCGTCGGGCTCGAACTCGGAGCGGATGATTATGTGGCCAAACCGTTCAGCCCGCGCGAACTCACCGCCCGGGTCCGCGCCGTGCTGCGCCGCAGCGACGGCGGGAGCGGTCGGCGGCCGCCGCCCGGCGCGGCCGCCCGCTGGCAGCACGATGAGGCGCGGTGCCGCATCAGCTACCGCGGCCGGCCGCTGGAGCTCACCCGCAATGAATACCGGCTGCTCGGCGCGCTGCTCGCACAGCCCGGCCGGGTGTTCAGCCGGGACCAGTTGATGGCGGCGGCGTGGGACGATCCGGGCGCCGCGCTCGACCGGACGGTGGACGCGCACGTCAAATCGGTCCGGGCCAAGCTCCGTGCGATCGCGCCGGACGCCGACCCCATCGTCACGCACCGGGGCTTGGGCTATTCACTGCGCGAGGAACCATGAGCCTCCGGTGGCGTCTTCTCGTCCTGCTGCTGGCGATCTACTCCGCGGGCGGCGTTTTTCTCACGCGGTGGGTGCTCAACCAGGTGCGGCCGCGTTACCTCGAGTCGATGGAGGAGTCGCTGGTCGACACCTCGGTGCTGCTCGCCGGGGTGCTGGAGTCCCAGATGAGCGCCGGCGGATTGGACGGCGACAGTTTGCGGCGGACCTTCGCCGCCGCGCGGGCGCACGCCTTTGAGGCGAGGATCTTCTCGCTCCGCAAGAGCGCGGTTGATTTGCAGGTTTATGTGACGGACGACCAGGGCCGGGTGATCTTCGATTCGGCCGGTCTCGATGAGGGCAAGGACTATTCCCGGTGGAACGACGTCGCCCGGACCCTGCGCGGCCAGTACGGCGCCCGCTCCACCCGCGATCGCGCGGGCGACGACGAATCGCAGGTCATCCACGTGGCCGCGCCCGTGCGCCAGAACGGCCGCATCGTCGGCGTGGTCTCCGTGGGCAAGCCGACGCACGGCATCAATGCCTTGGTGGCGGTGGCCCGGCGCCGGATTCTCGTGGGCGCCGCCCTGGGGGGAGTCGGCCTGCTGGTGGTCCTGCTGGTGGTGACCTCGTGGGTCATCGCGCCCTTGGAGCGGCTGACGGCCTACGCGCGAGCCGTGCGCGACGGCCGGCCGGCGCCGCTGCCGCCGCTGCCCGGCCGCACGCTGCGCGAACTGGGCACGGCGTTCGAGGAGATGCGCGACGCGCTGGAGGGCCGGCAGCACGCCGCGCGCTATACGCAGGCGCTCGCGCACGAGGTCAAGGCGCCGCTGGCCGCCATCCGCGGCGCCGCGGAGTTGCTCGGGGAGGACATGGCGGCGGGGCCGCGGCAGAAATTCCTGGGCAACATCCGGAGCGAGGCCGCGCGGATCCAGCAGATCGTGGACCGGCTGCTGGAGCTTTCGTCGCTCGAGGCGCGCAAGACACTGGAGCAGACGGAGCGGCTGGAGGCGTCGGCCTTGCTGGGCGACGCGGCGGCGGCGCTGCGGCCGGCCTTTGAGGCGGCCGGCGTGGCTCTGGTCGTCGAGGGCGGCGCGGGCGTCTGGCTGCGGGGCGAGCGCGTGCTCCTGCGGGAGGCGCTGGTGAATCTGCTCCAGAACGCGCTCGAGTTCACCCCGGCGGGCGGCCGCGTGGCGGCGCGCGCGGAGACGGCGCCGGACCGGGTGGAATTCGCGGTCGAGGACACCGGCCCGGGCGTGCCCGATTTCGCCGTGGGCCGCGTCTTCGAGCGGTTCTACTCGCTGCCGCGGCCCGGCTCGAACCGCAAGAGCACCGGGCTGGGG
>DATIWI010000248.1:0-32699 GCA_035519475.1 Opitutaceae bacterium | reverse complement strand
GCAGCACGAACGCGTCCGGGTTGTCCGGACGCAGCTTGTTGCGGCCGATTTCAGTGAGGTCGGCCTGGTGCTGGCGTTCGTCGATGACGTAGAACAGCTCCTCCTTGATCTTGTAGAGCTCGTCCTTGTTGAGATCGGAGTTCATCTCCGTCTCGATTTTGTCGAGGAGCTTGCGCCACTCGCCGGTCTCCATGAGGCGGAGGAGCTGCTTGTTCTTGGGATAGCCCATCTTGACCTGCAGCATGCGGCGGTGGGCCAGCGCCCGGTCGTCCGCCGTCGCGTCCTTCTTCTCGAGGAGCTCCCGCGCCTCGCTGATGAAGCGGTTGCAGAGGCGCGTCTGCTCGCTGACGAGCTGCTCAACCGAGGGCTTGATGCGCGTGAACGGCTGTTCGCGCTCGATCGGCGCGGGCCCCGAGATGATCAGCGGGGTGCGCGCCTCGTCGACGAGGATCGAGTCGACCTCGTCCACGATGCAGTAGTAGTGGTCGCGCTGCACCTGGTCCTCCCTGCGCGTGGCCATGCCGTTGTCACGCAGGTAGTCGAAGCCAAACTCGGACGCCGTGCCGTAGGTGATGTCGCGGTTGTACATCTCGCGCCGGAGATCGTTGGGCATGAGCTGCTGGATGCAGCCGACGCTGACGCCCAGGAAGCTGTAGATGTAACCCATCCACTCGGCGTCGCGGCGGGCGAGGTAGTCGTTGGCCGTGACGAGCTGGGCATTGCGGCCGGTGAGGGCGTTAAGGTAGAGCGGGAGCGTGGCGACGAGGGTCTTGCCTTCGCCGGTGGCCATCTCCGCAATCTTTCCCTCGTGCAGCGCCATGCCGCCGATGAGCTGCACGTCGTAGTGGATCATGTCCCACGTCAGCTCGTGATCGCAGACCATGATCTTGCGGCCAAAGAGGCGACGGGCGGTGTTCTTGACGACCGCAAACGCCTCGGGCAGCAGCTGGTCGAGGGTTTCGCCGGCCTTGAAGCGCTCGCGGAATTCGGCGGTCTTCGCCTTCAACTGGTCGTCGGTGAGCGCCTGGCAGGCGAGCTCCAGTTCGTTGATGCGGGTGACGACCGGGCGGCACCGCTCCAGGAACTTGCGGTAGTGGCGGCCGGAGAACTTCTTCAGGAGCCAGGAAATCATGAAAAGAGGTTGAAGCTAAATCGGCGGAGCGAAGCTTGGCAAACGGCAAATGCCTGGGCCGCGCTGTGCGCGGCGGCCGGGGCCACGTCAAGGGAGCGCGACTTCACACGCGGCCGCGGAAATACGCGATGGTCCGTTTGAGGCCTTCTTCCAGCTCCACCGCCGGCTTCCACTTCAACAGGCGCCGCGCCAGGGCAATATCGGGTTGCCGCTGCTTCGGATCGTCGGTCGGGAGCGGCTGGTGCACGATCTTCGCCTTGCCCCCGACCAGCTTCAGCGTCAACTCGGCCAGCCGCAGCATGGTGAATTCGGTGGGATTGCCGAGGTTGAGCGGGCCGACCGTCCCCGTCTGCTTCATGAAGCGCACGATGGCGTCGATCAAGTCGTCGACGAAACAGAACGACCGCGTCTGCAGGCCGTCCCCATAGACGGTGAGATCCTCGCCGCGCAGGGCCTGGACGATGAAGTTGGAAACGACCCGGCCATCGTCGGGCAGCATGCGCGGTCCGTAGGTGTTGAAGATGCGGGCGACGCGGATATCGACCCCGTTCTGACGGTGATAGTCAAAGAAGAGGGTTTCGGCGCAGCGCTTGCCCTCGTCGTAACAGGAGCGGCGTCCCACGGGGTTGACGTGCCCCCAATAGGCTTCGGGTTGCGGATGAACCTGGGGATCGCCGTAGACCTCCGAAGTGGAGGCCTGGAAGACGCGGGCCTTCACGCGCTTGGCCAGACCCAGGCAATTGATCGCCCCCATCACCGACGTCTTCACCGTCTTGATGGGATTGTACTGGTAATGCGGCGGCGACGCCGGGCAGGCGAGGTTGTAGATCTGGTCGACCTCGACCTTGAAGGGATCGACCACGTCATGCCGCAGAAACTCAAAGCGCGGGTTGGGCAGCAGGTGGACGATGTTTTCCTTCCGGCCGGTGAACAGGTTGTCGAGGCAGATGACCTCATGGCCGTCGCTGATGAGCCGATCGCAAAGGTGACTGCCCAGGAAGCCGGCGCCGCCGGTGACGAGGATGCGCATAGCAACGCGAGTGATAAGGAAAGCCTCGTGGTTGGCGAGTCCGCTTTGGCAGCCATCTGGTGCTCAGCCGATCGCGCCGAAAAGCGAATCTCTTCCCGGAAACAGCCGTCTCATCGGCGAGCGCCTCCAGCCGCACCCATCCCTCAATCCGATAACCACCAACCATGAACAAGGGACTGCTCAGCCTCTGCTTAGCCTGCATCACCAGCGCAGGTGCCTTCGCGCAAGCGGAACCACCGCCGGCGCCGGCCGCCGATGACAGGGACCTCGCCGGGTTAATTGGCAAAGATTACCTCGCGATCGGCCCGATCCGGCAGGACTTCCGCCACAACACGTCGAAAAATGGCTGGGGAACCGGCATCGACCTGAACCTGCCCGCGGCTGACAACTGGGACGTCGGCTTTGCGTACGGCTTCGAGCGGGTGGCGGACTCCCCCCGCCTCACGGACAACACCGTCGGCACCTCGGTGACCGGCTACTTCAAGGCGGCCGGGGTCAAACCGTTCGCGGACCTCGACCTCGGGTATTTGTGGCATCGCACCAAGCCTTCGGAGGCCACGGAGCGGTACGACCGCGCCACCTATGCGTTCGGCTCGGGTTTTGAAGCGCCGGTCATCGACGCCACCGCCATCGTGGGACGCGTGGCCTACAACAACGAATTTCGGCGCGGCACCCGCCGCGAGATCACCTATACCGCCGGCCTGGACCAGCATTTCTCCGATCACATGGGCGCGGTGGTCAATGTGACCTTTCACGAGAAGAATTCGACCGTCTACAACGTCGGCATGGTGTTCCTCTTCTGACCAAACGGACGCCGCGATCCGAGACTGAAGCGCGCCCGACGGCACCACGGCTCTCGTCAAACTGTCAAGTCACCTACGCCCGGTCGGCGGCGCCCGCCTCGTAGCGTGTGATCCACGCGCGGTGCCAGGCGCCGAAATCCCCCGCCTCGAGGTGCGCGCGGGTCTGCGCCATCAGATCCAGATAGAAATGCAGGTTGTGCAAGGTGAGAAGAGTGCCACCGAGCATCTCGTTGGCCACCACGAGGTGACGCAGATAGGCCCGTGAGAAGTGGCGGCAGGTGTAGTTGTCGAGCCCTTCGACGAGCGGCCGCGGATCGGCGCGAAAACGCTCGTTCCGCAGATTCATGGAGCCGTCGGGCGTGAATGCCAGACCGTTGCGCGCGCCGCGGGTCGGCAGCACGCAATCGAACATGTCGATGCCCAGGGCAATCATCCTCAGCACCTGCGGCGGCGTGCCAAGGCCCATCGTGTACCGCGGTCGGTCCGCCGGCAGGCACGGCGCGGTCACCGCCACTTGGCGCAGCATCTCCGCCTCGGGCTCCCCCACGCTCACCCCGCCGATGGCAAAGCCGTCGAAGGAGAGCGCCCCCAGCGTCTCCGCGGCCGCACGCCGCAGGTCGTCAAAGGTCGAGCCCTGCACAATGGCAAACAGCATCTGGCCGGCCGCCGGCATCCCGCGATCGCCGGCCGCCGTCAGGCACTCGCGCGCCCAGCGCCGGCTCCGCTCCACGGCGCGGAGGCCGACGTCGCGCTCGCACGGCCACGGCGGGCATTCGTCGAGCACCATGGCGACGTCGGAGCCGAGGTTCTGCTGAATGGCCATCACCTCGCGCGGGCCGAGGAAAATGGTGGCGCCGTCGAGATGCGATTGGAAGGTGATGCCCTCGTCGCCGACGCGGCGCATCTTCGCCAGGCTGAAGACCTGAAATCCGCCGCTGTCCGTGAGGATGGGCCCGTCCCAGCCCATAAAGGCATGCAGGCCGCCGAGGTCGCGGATCAGTTCGGCGCCCGGCCGCAGATTCAGGTGATAGGTGTTGCCCAGAATGATCTGCGCGCCGATCTCGCGCAGGTGGGCCGGCGTGAGGGCCTTCACGGTCCCCTGTGTGCCCACCGGCATGAACACCGGGGTTTCCACGATGCCGTGACGGGTCGCGAGGCGTCCGCGGCGGGCGGCCGTCGTGGGATCGGTCTGCAGCCGCGTAAACGATCCGGGCATGGGCGGGGCGCAGCTTCGAGCGACGCGTGATCGAACGCAACCGGTTTCACGCCGGCGGGGGTTGCCACCGCCTGACGCCCTCCGTTGCCGGTGGCGCGGCCAGCCGGGCCCGCGCCTCCGCCCAGGCGGGCCGGTCAAACCACGCCAGCCGCGCGACCAGCTCGCGCAGCGGCACCGTGACGAACGCCCGTTCCCACATCCGGGGATGGGGCAGCGTCAGGTCGGGGCCGGTCCGGGTCTCGCCTTCATAAAGCAGCAAGTCGAGATCGAGAGCGCGCGGTCCCCAACGCACCTCCTTCTCCCGCCGGCGGCCCGCCGCCTGCTCCAGCCTGTGCAACACCGCCAGCAGGACCTCGGGCGCCAGCGTCGTCTCGATCCCCAACACGAGATTGAGAAACTCCGGCTGGTCGAGCACGCCCACCGGGGCCGTCTCGTAGACCGCTGATGCCTCGACACCCGCGATGCCCGGCACGCGCGCCAGCGCCGCCTTCGCCCGGCGGATGGCGGCCCAGCGGTCACCCAGGTTGGCACCCACTCCGACGAATGCCTGTCGCGAGCGAGAAGACATCGGTCCTATCGATCCTCTGGGTCATGCCGTCCGGCCGCGCCGGATCCGCACCGTCAGACCGGCGCTGCTGAAGTTCACCGGCGGATTCACCTTCGTTACCTCAACCTCGACCGCCATCACGATGGGAAACTTGCGCAGCAATTCCGCCGCGACGGCCTCCGCCAGCGCCTCCGCCAGCTTGCGCGGCGGCCCCTCCATGACCCCTCGCACCGTCTCGTAGATTTCCCGGTAATCGACCGTCCGCCTGAGGTCATCCGTGCGGCCGGCCTCGGCCAGCGCCAGGTCAAGCCGCACCGACACCTCAAACTCCTGCCCGCGCGCCGTCTCCTCGGGCAGCACGCCGTGGCGGCCGAAGAAGCGGATCCGGGAGAGGCTGAGCGTGTCGTGCGTCATGGTTTCCAGGCGAGACCGGCCCGGATTGCATCGGCCATCCGGACAAAGCGCAACATCGGGGCCACATCGTGAACCCGCACCATGTGGCAGCCCTGCTGGATGCCCCAGACGAGCGTCGCACCCGTGCCATCCAGGCGGTCGTCCACCGGCGCGCCGAGCACGAGGCCAATGGTCGACTTGCGCGAAGTGCCGAGCAACACGGGATGGCCCAGCGCGACGATCCGATCGAGGTGCTTGAGCACCTCGAGGTTGTGCGCCGGCTCCTTGCCAAAGCCAAAACCCGGATCGAGCCAAAGCTGGTGTGCCGGCACCCCCGCCGAGCGCGCGACGGCGATGCTCAGGCGCAGGTCGAGCAGCAAGTCGGTCCAGAAATCGCCATAGGCCCGATCGGGCCGGTTGTGCATGAGGATCAGCGGACAGCGGAGCGCGGCCACCGCCTCCGCCATTGGCGAACGCGGCAGGGAGGGCTCACCGCGCTGCATCGCCTCCGCCCCGCTCCGCCGCTCCACCGCCGTTAAACCGTGGAGGCAGCCCCAGATGTCGTTCACAATGTCGGCACCGGCCCGCACCGCCGCCTCGGCCACCGGCGCCTTGTAGGTGTCGATCGAGATGGCGGCTCCGGGAAAAGCCTGCCGCAAGGCGGTCAGCGCGGGCAGGACGCGCTCGCACTCCACCGCCGCGCTCACCGGCGCCGCGCCCGGCCGGGTCGATTCGCCGCCGACGTCGACCACATCAGCGCCAGTTGCCAGCATGCCGCCGGCACGGTCGACGACCGCCTGCACCGAGGCCAACTGCCCGCCATCAGAAAACGAATCCGGGGTGAGGTTGAGAACGCCCATGATGAGCGTGCGGCCTCCCAAGGCGGGCAGTGGGCGGCCATGGGGGCTTTGCCAAGGAGGAGCAACCGTTGAAATGGCGGGTTCCACGAACGGTGCATGACTCGCATGGCGGGGGCCTGCTGGCAAGCCCCGGCACTTGACCGCTCCACGCTCCCAAGGATAGTTGGAGCCGTGCTGCTCGTCATCGACAACTTCGATTCCTTCACGTTCAACCTGGTGCAGTACTTTGGCCAGCTGGGTGTGGCACAGCGTGTCTTCCGCAACAACGAGATCTCGCCGGAGGAGGCGCTGGCGCTCGACCCCGACCGGGTGCTGCTCTCTCCGGGTCCCTGTTCGCCGCGCGAGGCGGGTGTTACCCTGAACATCATCAAGGCCTTCGCCGGCCGGAAGCCCATCCTCGGCGTGTGCCTCGGGCACCAAGCCATCGGCGATTACTTCGGCGGGCGCGTGGTCCGGGCGGACCGCCTCATGCACGGCAAGATCTCGCCCATCTTGCACCACGGCACCGATGTGTTCCGCGGACTGCCTTCACCGTTCCGGGCCACGCGCTATCATTCGCTCCTGGTCGAGCGCGCCAGCTGCCCGGAATGCCTCGAAATCACCGCCGAGACCGCCGAAGGAGAGATCATGGGCTTGCGCCACAAGACGTTGCCTGTCTGGGGGGTACAATTCCATCCTGAGTCCATTGCGACCGAGCACGGAATGAACATCTTGCAAAACTTCCTGTCGCTGAACTAGAACCTATTCCCAAGCGCGGCCCCGCGCCTCAAGAATGCGCTGCCCCAAATGCACGTCTATTGCGGACAAGGTGATTGACTCCCGCATCACCAAGGAGGGCAACACCATCCGCCGCCGCCGCGAATGCCTGGAGTGCGGCCACCGCTACACCACGATCGAGACGCTGGTGCGCGATGGCATGGTGGTCACCAAGCGGGATGGACGTCGCGAGGAGTTCGATCGCGAGAAGGTCCTGCACGCGATCCGGGCCGCCTGCCATAAGCGTCCGGTGGACCTTGAGCAGATCACCATGATCGTGGACGACGTGATCGATGCGCTCGAGGCCCAGTACGAAAACGAAATCCCCAGCCGCGCCATCGGCGAGGAGGTCATGCGCCACCTCCGGCGGATCGACCAGGTGGCCTATGTGCGTTTCGCCAGCGTCTATAAGGAATTCCGCGACCTCTCCGAGTTCATGGAAGAGATCGGCGATCTCGGAAAGCCGAAGAAATGACCAGCCGCGACCATCTGCGCCGTCTCCATTTCATCAACGCGCTATTCGCGGACCTCACGGGCGACGACCTCTATCTGGCCGAACAAATCCAGACCGCCATCACCACCGGCTTGGCCGAGAGCGAGAGCGTACCTGCGGGTTCAGCCGAGCCCGACGAGCCTGCGTTTGCCGCCGCAGCCACCCGCCTGTTGGAGCGCCTCGGTGACGGCCGGCCGGATCGCGGCTTCTTCCATTGGGACGCCGCCGATTCCGCGGCAGCCGTCACCCCCCTCTTCGCCCGTGAAAGCGTCCTGGAGGGCCTTCGGCGCCTGGCGCCCTATCGCGAATCGACCCTGCTGGTCACCAACCTCCGGCCGGCACACTGCCCGCCGCGTCGCCGGTGGACTGACCGTCGCCGGCGCGAATACCGCGAGTCGCTGGCACTCATCCGCGACCTCGCCGCCGTCCACCGCCGCCGCAGCGCCAACCTGAACCTGCTATTTCTGTAGTCTTACAGGAGGCCGCAGAGGTCGCAGAGAAGGGATGCTATGCATCCCCTATTCTCCGAAGCCTCCAACCTTACGCAGGCCATCATCGGCGCTGCCATTGAAGTACACCGCGACAAGGGCCCCGGCCTGATCGAATCCATATACGAATGGTGTCTGACTAAAGAACTCGAGCTGCGGAAATTCGATCCACAGAATCAAAGGATCGTCAGAATCTGCTCCAAGGGTTTTGTCCGGGAGGAACCTCTGCGATTCGATCTTCTAGTGAACGGACGCGTGCTCATCGAAATAAAGGCCGTGGCAACAATCCTTCCGATCCATAAGGCCCAATTGCTAAGTTATATGAAGCTTCTCGATGTTCCGCTCGGTCTCCTCATCAACTTCAACGTCGCCAAGCTCACCAACGGATTATCGCGGTTGATCCTTCCTGGAGCAGGAAACTAAGCCTCTGCGTCCTCTGCGCGCTTCTGTAGAAACCAATCCGTGAAAACGATCTTCCAGCGCATCATCGACCGCGAGATGCCCGCCCGGATCGAGCACGAGGACGAGCACTGCGTTGTCATCCACGATCTCCATCCGCAGGCTCCGGTGCACCTGCTCATCGTCCCCCGGAAACCCATTCCGCGACTCGGCGAGGCCGCACCGGTTGACCAGGCGGTCTTGGGCCATCTTTTGCTCACGGCAGCGGCGATGGCGCGAAAGCTGAACCTCACCGACGGTTTCCGCCTCGTCATCAACAACGGTCGCCATGCCAGCGAGTCGATCCCTCACCTGCACGTGCACCTGCTCGCCAGGCGCCAGATGGATTGGCCGCCGGGATGACACCCCGCCCCGGGGCAGCGCGCCGCCTCGGCCCCGCCCGCCATGACCGCCGCCGATTCGTCCCCGCCCGCTCTCGCGGTCGTCGTCCCCTTCTTCAACGAGGAGGCGGTGGCCCGCGCCCTGATCGACGAACTGGGCGGGGAACTCGATGCGCTCGGGCTGGCTTGGGAGGCCGTCCTGGTCAACGATGGCAGCACCGATGGCACGGGCACGGTCCTGGCCCAGGCCGGCGCCCGCTGGACGCACAGCCGGGTGTTGAACCTTGCCGCGAACGGCGGCCAGGGCCCCGCCCTGCGGCACGGCATCAGCCAGACCCGCGCGCCGATCATTGCGATCATGGATGGCGACGGTCAGAACGTGCCCGCCGACCTCGGTATGCTGCTGGCCGCGCTCGCCTCCGCCGATCTGGTCGTGGGCGTGCGCACGCCGCGGTCCGATTCGTGGCTTCGCCGCCGGATGTCGCGCGTGGCCAACGCCGTCCGCCGCTGGATCCTGCGCGATGGTGTCACCGACGCCGCCTGTGCGCTGAAGGTTTTCCGCCGCGAGCTCACGGCCACATTCCCCGACGCGCCGGCCTATATGTTCCACCCTTATCTGCCGGCGCTCGCCCTCGCCGCGGGCTACCGCGTTGCGGAGCGCCCGGTCCGGCACCGCCCCCGCGGCAGCGGCCGGTCGAAATACGGCCTGAGGGTGATGCTCTGCCGCCCCCTCATTGACACGCTCGCCCTCGCCTGGCGCCTGCGGCGCCGCCGGGCGGAAGCGCATCGCGGTTCGGCGCGATTCAGAACCTAGATAGGAAGAATCAAGCGGCGCCTGTCTGAACAACCTTGCGTCTTGGATTTTGAATCGGCGCTAGCTGCCGGTCGCCTCGAACGCCCCGTCGATGCGCTTGACGACGAGCCGCCTGAGTTCGAGCAGCATGAGCGTGGCCCCCAGCTCGTGCGCGGGCATCTGCGTGAGCCCCCCCAGGGCGTCGATGTTGAGGATGGAGCCACCCCGAAAGCATTCGAGAACCCGCTGCTCCGCTTCGCTCAGGCCTTCGGGTCTGCCGCCGCTGTGGGCGGGCACGGGCGTGGGCCGCAGGCCGTCAAGGTAGTTGAGTTCCGCCAGGATGTCGTCCACGCCCGTCAGGAGGGTGGCCCCGTCCCGGATGAGCTGGTGGCAGCCGCGGCTGGAGGGCTGATCGATGCGGCCCGGCACGGCGAAGAGCAGCCGGCCCTGTTCGCCGGCGAAGCGCGCCGTGATCATCGCCCCGCCGTCCACGTCGGTCTCCACCACCACCACCGCCTCGCAGATGCCCGAGACAATGCGGTTGCGCATCGCAAACGACTGCCGGTCGGCCCGCCGGCCGAAGGGGAACTCGGACAGGATCGCGCCGGCTTCGGCGATCCGCCGGTAAAGGTCGAGATTCTCCGGCGGGTAGATCAGATCAAGCCCCGTGCCGAGCACCGCGGCGGTCCGCCCGCCGACGGACAGCGCGCCTTCGTGGGCCGCGGTATCGATGCCGCGCGCCAGGCCGCTCACCACGCAGAAGCCGCGCTCGGCGAGTTCGGCCCCGAGCCGCTTGGCGACCGCCTGTCCATAGAGCGTCGCGCGGCGGCTGCCGACGATCGCGACGCCGGGATGCGCGAAGGCGTAGGTCCCCTTCCGATAGAGCCCGATCGGAGGGTCGTGAATCTGCCGCAGCAGCTTGGGATAGGCCTCGTCCTGCGCGGCGACGAAGGTCACGCCGGTGTCGGCGAGCATCTTTTCCTCGCGCGCGAGGTCGAAGTGCTCGGACCATCGCGCCAGCGTCTGCACGATGATCGGCCCGACGCCCTTCACCGCAGCCAGCCGCGTGGAACCGGCCAGAAAGATCGCGCACGGGTCCCCGCCCAGCTCCTCCAGAAGGCGGTTGGTCGTGATCGGGCCGATGTTGGGCAGCGCGTTCAGCACCAGTAGCGCCTGCCGCTCTGTGAGCTCAGCGGCCATTGGACGCGAGGCGCAACGCGGGCGCAAGGTAGTCGAGCAAGTCGGTCGCCTCGACCGCCACCTGGCCGCGGTCCCGCGCGAGCAGATCGGCGGCGAGCCCGTGCCAGACGACCCCGCGGCAGGCGGCCGGCACCGGCTCGTGCGTCGACTGCGCGAGCAGCCCGCCGACCAGGCCCGCGAGCAGGTCGCCACTGCCGCCGCGCGCCAGCACCGGACCACCGAAAAAACTGTGATAGACGCGATCGCCGTCCGCGACGCGCGTGACCGGGCCCTTCAGCACGATCGTGGCGCCCGTCTCGTGCGCCACCGCCCGCAAGACGGCGGAATTTGCCTCGCGGCTGCCGGCGAGCCGCCTGAATTCCCCGGCATGCGGCAGACACACGAGGGGACCGCCCCGGGCGGCGGCGAGCACCGCGGGCTGCAGCGCATCCGCGTCCAGCACCGCCGGCATCGCGGCCGCCTTGACCGCCTCGCCAGCCAACGTGAGCGCCGCGCGCTCCGAACCCAGCCCCGGGCCGATCACCAGCGCGGTGGCGCGCTCGAGCCGCGCGCGCAGGCGCGGCAGTCCTTCGGGGGCGAGGCTGCCCTCCGCCGTCTCGGGCCAGCCGACCCACATGGCCGCCGGCGCGCGGCTGGCATAGGCGGGCACCAGCGATTCCGGCACGAAGGCGGTCACCAGCCCCACCCCGCTGCGCAGCGCGGCGCGGACGCACATTAGGACCGCCCCGGGGTAGTGGCGGGAGCCACCGAGCACGAACAGGTGGCCGAAGGTGCGCTTGTCCGACTGGGGTGCGCGCAGCGCGGCCAGCGGCGCGAGCATCGACGCCTTGAGCACCCGGTCGGCCGCCCCGGGGCCATTGCGACCGGCCCCGAAAAAGCCCAGATCCAGGTAGCGCAGCCGGCCGACGGTGTCGCGCTGCCGCTCGGACAGCAGCGGCGTCTTCACGCTTCCGGTCGCATAGGTGAAATCGGCGCGGAACGCCACGGCGCCGGACTCCTCGCCGACCCCGCTGGGCAGATCCACGGCCGCCCGCAGCCGGATCCCGGGGTGCGCATTGGCGCGCCGGAGCACGTCGGTCGTGGCCGCATCGATCGGCGGGCAAAACTGGAATCCAAAAACGCCGTCGAGGCAGAGGTCGAATTCCGCCTGGCATTCGGGCGCCCCCTTGGCCGGCGAGATCTTGGTCACTCGTCCGACGGCGGCGCGCAGGAGTTCGCGCCACGCCCGCCATGCGAGCGGCCGGAGAGAGCGCTCGCCCGCGATGAAGATCACCGTGGCGGACGCCGCCGGATGTCTCTGCAGGATGGCCCGGGTTGCCAGCAGCGCGTCGCCGCCGTTGTGACCCTTGCCGGCCAGAACCAGCACGCGGCCCGCGTCGGGGAAGCCCCCGATCTCCCGGAAGTCCTCCAGCACCGCTCCGGCCACGGCGGCGCCGGCGCGCTGCATCGCCGCCCACTCCTGCTCCTCGTCGCCGGCGAACAACCGGGCCTCCAGCGCCTTCGCCTCGGCGCAGGTCAGGATCGGGTCGGACCAGGCGGAATTCATGACGGGAAGGGCACCGAGCGCACCGAGGCTGCACCGAGGTCCCCTAGATTCGGCTTCGACCCGAGGCGGGAGCGGCGTCGCCCCACGGAAGCTCCGTGGCCTCCGTGTCTCCTCGGTGAACTCTGGGTCCTGTGGCTGAACATGGCCAAGCAAGGTCACGGTGCCCGCACCAGCGCGGCGACGGCCAGCGCGTAGGTGTCGATATGCGAAAGGGTGAGGCAAACGTCCGTGGCGCCGACCTGCTGCAACAGGGCCGCCCCTTTCGCGTCGAGCCGCACGAGGGGCTGCTGGCGCTCGCCATGGTAGACGGAAATGGACGTCCAATCCAGGAACGGGCCGATGCCGGTCGTGAACGCCTTGGACACAGCCTCCTTCGCGGCCCAGCGCGCGGCCAAATGCTTGTGCGGGTACTTGAGCGAGAAGCAGTAGTCGCGTTCCTCCGCCGTGAAAATCCGCTGCAGAAATCGCTCCCCGTGGCGATCAACGACGCCGCGGATGCGCTCCACCTCGATCAGATCGCAGCCGAGGCCGAGAAGGATCCCGCCGGGGGGAAGCTGGAGGTTCATCGGAAAATTGGGAGCGCGGGAAATCGGGAAAGTGGAAAACGGAAACGTTGAGAGTGCTGGTTCTGGCTTCCAGTTTCCCGCCTTCTCGCTTTTCCGATTTTCAGTCGTTCATCCGCGCTTTCATCTCCCGCACCGCTTCCTCGATGCCGGTGAAGAGCGCGCGGCTCAGGATGCTGTGGCCGATGTTCAATTCGTGCAGGTGTGGCAGCGTGCGGATTTCGGCAATGTTGACGTAGTTGATGCCGTGACCGGCATTCACGACCAGGCCGAGCTGGTGCGCGAGCGCGGCGCCGCGGCGGAGGCGCTCGAACTCGGCCTTGCGCTGCGGCGAGCGCCAGGCCTCCGCATAGGCGCCGGTGTGCAGCTCGATCCACGGGCTTCGCAGGCGGGCGGCGAGCTCGATCTGGGCCTCGTCCGGACCGATGAAGAGGCTGGTGACGATGCCGGCGGCACGCATGGCTTCGACCACTGTCCGAACGCGGCTCTCTCCGGCCACGACATCGAGGCCGCCCTCGGTCGTGATCTCCTGGCGATTCTCCGGCACGAGGCAGACGGAGTCCGGTTTCAGCTGCAGAGCCAGCGCCGTCATGGCCGGCGTGCAGGCCATCTCCAGATTGAGCCGCGTGGCGATGGACTCGCGCAGCCGCGCGACGTCGCGTTCCTGGATGTGGCGGCGATCCTCGCGCAGGTGCACCGTGATGCCGTCGGCGCCGGCTCGCTCGGCCCGGAGCGCGAGGGCGACGGGATCCGGCTCCACCGTGCCGCCGGTGGTGCGGCCGCTCTCGCGGTAGCGCGCCTGGCGCAGGGTGGCGGCGTGGTCGATGTTAAGGCCCAGGAGGATCATGGTGCCGGGCAGAATGGTGGCATAAATTCAGAAGGCAGGAAACCACGAAAATAGAATTGCAGTTACCGTTCCCTCTCTGCTGGGTTCGTGGCCCCGAATTCGCTCCTGCCGTGACCGCCCCGCGACCCAAGCCTGAGAACCTGCTGGTCAACCTGGTCTGCAACGTCGCCATCCCGGTCGCGATTCTCAGCTGGCTGAGCGGGGAGCGCTGGCTGGGGCCCAGGTGGGGGCTGCTGGTGGCGCTGGCCTTCCCGCTCGGCTACGGTCTCTATGACTTCAGCCTCCGGCGCCGGTGGAATTTCATCTCGGTCATCGGCTTCGCCAGCGTGCTCATTTCCGGCGGCTTCGGCCTGCTGAAACTGGGCGGCCGGTGGTTCGCCGCGAAGGACGCGGCCATTCCGACCATCATCGGCCTCGCCGTGCTGGCCTCGACCCGGGCCAAGACGCCGCTGGTGAACGAACTCCTCTACAATCCCCAGGTGATTGACGTCGAAAAGGTCGACGCGGCGCTGGCCGCCCAGGGCACGCAGGCCGGGTTCGCCCGCTTGCTGCGCACGTCGACCGGCCTGCTGTCCGTCGCGTTCTTTGCAAGCGCCGCGCTCAACTACGGACTGGCGCGGTATCTCCTGACCAGCCCGCCGGGCACCGAGGCGTTCAACGGCCAGCTGGCGAAGATGCACTGGCTCAGCCTGCTGGTGATCATGCTGCCGAGCATGGCGATGATGCTGCTGGTCCTCTGGCGGCTGCTGCGCGGCATCCGGACGCTGACCGGGCTGACCCTCGATGACATCTTCCGCGCGCCGCCCGAGGGCAAGCCCGGCTGAATCCCCGCCCGCCGGCCCGCCTCGGCGCGGCGGCCCTACCGCTTGTGCGGCGGCACGTAGTCGCGCGTTGTCTTGCCCGTGTAAATCTGGCGCGGCCGGTAGATGCGGCCTTTGGGATTGGCGGCGACTTCCCGCCAGTTCGCGATCCAGCCGGGCATGCGGCCGATGGCAAACATGACCGTGAACATATTCTCCGGGATGCCGATGGCCCGCATGATCAGGCCGGAGTAGAAGTCGACGTTCGGATAGAGTTTGCGCGAGAGGAAATAGTCATCCTTCAGCGCGGCCTCCTCGAGCCGCATGGCGATGTTGAGGAGCGGATCGTCCTTGATCCGGAGGCTGGCGAGCGCGCTGTAGAAGCTCTCCTTGATGATCTTGGCCCGCGGATCGTAGTGCTTGTAGACGCGGTGGCCGAAGCCCATCAGGCGTGTGTCCGCTTTGCCGACCTTGGCCTGCTCGATGAACTTGGTGCCGTCATCCCCCTCGGCGTGGATGCTCTTGAGCATTTCGATCACCGCCATGTTGGCGCCGCCGTGCAGCGGACCCCAGAGGGCACAGACACCGGCCGCCGCGGAGGCGAACAGGTTCGCACCGCTGGAGGCGACCATCCGCACGGTTGAGGTGCTGCAGTTCTGTTCGTGGTCGGCATGCAACAGCAGAAACAGGTTGAGGGCCTGGGCGACCTCCGGCAGCGCGATGTACGGTTCGTACGGGGTCGAGAACATCAGATGCAGGAAGTTCTCGCAGTACGGCAGGTCGCGCCGCGGATAGATATACGGCAGGCCGCGGCTGGCCCGGAAGGAGTACGCGGCGATGGTGCGGACCTTCGAAATGATGATGGCCGCGGTTTCCGGATAGGTCTCGAGGTCGCGCGCGTGGTCGTTGGTGGCCAGATGCGGGTAATAACAGCCGAGCGAGTTCAGCATGGCGGACAAGATCGCCATGGGGTGGGCGTCGACCGGGAAACCTTCGAACAAATGCTCCATGCTGGAATGGATCGGCGCGTTCTCGGTCAGCAGCTGCGAGAACCGCTTGCGCTGCGCCGGCGTCGGCAGCTCTCCATTCACGATGAGGTACGCTGTTTCGATGAAGGAGGAGTGCTCGGCGAGCTGTTCGATGGGGTAGCCGCGGTAGCGCAAAACCCCCGCCTCACCGTCGATGAATGTCACCGCGCTCTGGCAGGAGCCGGTGTTGCCGTATCCCTCGTCGTAGGTGATGAAGCCGGACTCGTTGCGCAGGTTGCGGATATCGAGCGCCTTCTCGCCTTCCGTGCCGACGATCACCGGAAGGCTGTGGTCCTTGTTCTCGAGCTTGAGCGTGGCGTGCGGAGTCATGGGAGGATCAAGATTCAATTGTTTTTCCGATGCAAACCTAGTTCACGGCGGCCGCTCGCGGACCGCCGGCACCGGGGCCGCCGCGGGGCGCGATCACGCCGCGCCGGCAGCCACCAGCGCCGCGAAATTGCGGTAGAGCTGCAGGCCCCGGGCCTGGCTCTTCTCGGGGTGAAACTGCGTCGCAAAGCAACGGCCCCGCGCGATGGCGGCCACAAACCCGCCGCCATAGTCGCATTCCGCCAGCACGAGGGAGCGAACGGCCGGCACGACATGGTAGCTGTGCAGGAAGTAGAAGGCCTCGCCCTCGGCCCGAAGCCCGGCGCAGAAAGGCGAACCCGGCTGGAGGAACCGCACCGTGTTCCAGCCCATGTGCGGAATCTTGAAAGGCGGCGGCAGGCGGAAGCGGCGCACCTGACCCGGAAAGATGCCGAGGCCCGCGATCGCTCCTTCCTCCGAATACTCGAAGAGCGCCTGCATGCCGAGGCACACGCCGAGAAACGGCCGGTCGGCCGTCAGCCATCCGCGCACCGAATCCGCCAGGCCGGTGGTGGTCAGGGCCGTCACGCAATCGCGCAACGCGCCCACGCCGGGCAGCACGAGGCCCGCCGGCGCGGCGGCGGTGAGTGCCGCTGGCGTGCGCACCACCACGGGTTGGGCGCCCACCGATTCCAGGGCCTTGGTCACGCTGCGCAGATTGCAGATGCCCGTGTCGATGACGGCGATCCTCGCAGGTGTCGGGTTCATCGTTGGCGGTTCCTGGATCCGGCCCCGGGCCCGCTCCGGCCGCGACCGGTGAATCGCCGGCCGTCGACCTAGAGCTTTCCCTTGGTCGAGGGCAGGCGGTCAGCCGCGCGGGATTCGATCTGCGTGGCGGCGTCCAGCGCACGGGCGAAGCATTTGAACACCGCCTCGATCACGTGATGCGGCTCCTCGCCGTAGACGAGCTTGACGTGCACGTTGGCTCCGGCGGTGTTGGCGAACGCCTGGAAGAACTCCCTCACCAGCGCCACATTGAAATCGCGCACGAAATTCGCCGGAGGGTTCACCTCGTAGACGAGGTGCGGCCGGCCGCCGAGATCGATGACCACCCGGGCGAGCGCCTCGTCCATCGGCAGGATGAAGAAGCCATAGCGCCTCAGGCCGACCTTGTCGCCGAGCGCCGCCTTGAAGGCCTCCCCCAGCACCAGGCCGACATCCTCGACGGTGTGGTGGTAGTCCACCGCCACGTCGCCCCGCGCCTTCACGTCGAGGTCGAACAGGCCGTGCTTCGCGAACAGGGTGAGCATGTGGTCGAAGAACGGGATGCCCGTATCGACCTGCGCCGTGCCCCCGCCGTCCACCGTGAGCTTCACGGCGATGTCCGTCTCGGTGGTCTTGCGCGAAAGGGATGCTATGCGTGCTTTGGCCATGCTTCCAGGTGCTCCTGCAGGATGAGCATCTGCTCGTCCGTGCCGACGCTGATGCGGAGGAAGGAGGAGGTCAAGGCGTGGCTCCCGAAATGCCGGACGAGGATCTTGCGGGCATAGAGGTGGTCGTAGAGGCGCCGGGCCACGTCCAGGCCCGCCCGGCCGGCGCGGTCGCGCGGCTCCGTGAAGAGGAAATTGGCCTGCGAGGGATAGGTGAACCAGCCGAGCCGGGTCGTCCATTGCTGGTGGACGCGATCCCGCGTCGCCCGGGTCTTCCGGACCAGCCCGGCATAGTAATCCGGATCGCCCAGCGCGGCGAGGGCGGCCGCCTGCGCGAGCCGGCTGACGTTGTAGCTGTCCTTCACGCGGTCGAGCAGGCCGATGACCGCGGGGTCGGCCACGGCATAGCCCACGCGCATGCCGGCGAGGCAATGCGACTTCGAGAACGTGCGCACGAGGCAGAGATTGGCGTGCGCGTGCACGAGCGCCGCGGCGTCCTCATCCGCGAAGGCCGCGTAGGTTTCGTCCACCACCAGCAGCCCGCGAAATCGGCGCAGGATCGCCGCGATGTCCGCCGTGGCAAAACCGACGCCGGTCGGCGCGTTGGGCGAGGTGAGAAAGAAGATCTTCGCGGTCGAGGCGGCGATGGCCTCCACTGGCAGCCGCATGGAACGATCGAAATCCAGCGCCACCACCCGTCCGTCCTGGATGGCCACCAGCACCGGATAAAGCGAGTAGCTCGGCAGGGCGAAACCCGCGGCGAGGGCCGGCGCGCAGCAGCAGCGCGCGAGCAGGTTGAGGACGTCGTCGGCCCCATTGCCAATGAAGACCTGCTCCGGCGCGACTCCGTGCAGGCGGGCGACGGCCGCGCGCAACGGGGCGCTGGTGGGATTCGGATACAGCCGTAGCGCCGCTCCATCCGGCCCGATTTCGCGGCGCAGCGCGTCCACGACCTGCGGACTGGGCGGGTACGGGCTCTCGTTGGTGTTGAGCTTGATCCAGCCCGGTTCGCCGGGCTGGAGTCCGGGCGTGTAGGCCTGGAGCGCAGCCACATGGGGGAGCGCAAAATCCCGAATCGCGAATTCCGGAGGGCGGGAAGGCATGGGAAGGAGGCGGCGGGAGCCGGCCGGCGGGTGATCGGCGATCGCGGGCCCAGCCGCGTCTAGCCGATTCGAATCTCCATCGAGCGGCCGTGGGCGTCCAGTCGCTCCATCGCGGCAAACGCCGCCACCACCGGCGCCGCCCGCCGCAGACTGCCGCGCCGGTAGCGCACGAGGCTGGTGCGGCGCAGAAAATCGGCCACGCGCAGACCGCTGGAGAAACGCCCGCTGCCGCCGGTGGGCAGCACATGGCTGGGACCAGCGGTGAAATCGCCGAGGGCGGTGGGGGTGTCGTTGCCAATCATGATGGCGCCGGCAGTGGTGATTTCCCGGCACAAGCGCCGGATCAGCCGGCCGGCCACGAGCAATTCCAGGTGTTCCGGCGCGACGGCGTTGGCCACCGCCGCCGCCTGGCCGGGAGTTCGCACCTCGATGGCCAGAAAACCGCGCGCCAGCACCCGGCGGATCACCGCGGCCCGCGCGAGCTTTCCCACCTGCGCCCTGATTTCACCAGCGATGGCCTCAAGCACACGCCGCGAGGTGGCGACCAGGTAGATCTTCTCCTGGCCCGAGCCGTGCTCGGCTTGAGCCAGCAGGTCGGCCGCGGCATAGTCCGGCCGGGCGCTGCCGTCCGCGATGACCATGAGCTCGCTGGGACCGGGCAAGCCGGCCACCCCGACGGCGCCGAAGACCTGGCGCATGGCCTCGCACACCCAGGCATTGCTCGGACCAAAAATCTTGTCGACGGCGCGGATGGTCCGCGTGCCGTAGGCCATCGCCCCCACCCCGTAGACCCCGCCCACGCGATAGACCTCGGTGACTCCGCACAGGTGCAGCACGGCCAGCAGGCCGTCGCTCACGCGGCCCTCCCGATCGCAGGGCGTGAAGACGGCGATCTCGGGCACGGCGGCAAGCTGGGCCAGCGTGACCGTCATGATTACGGTGGAAACCAAGGGCACCTGTCCCCCCGGGATGTTGATGCCCACCCGCCGGAGGGGATCGTACTTCTCGCCCACCTCGGCGCCCTGGAGGTTTCGGCCCATCCAGCCGACTGGCACCGCCCGGCGGCTGTAGGCCAGCACGTTGGCACGGGCGAGCAGGATGGCCGCGCGATCACGCTTTGCCAGCTGCCGGGCGGCACGGACAAGTTCGGTTCGCTTCACCCGGAAGTGACCAGCGGTCAGCCTGGCGCCATCGATGCGCGCGGCCTGCCGCACAATGGCGGCGTCGCCGTGCAGGCGAACATCCGCGAGGATGCCTGCCACCGCCTCCTGCATCCGGCGCGACGGCACCACCCCCTGGCAGAAAGCGGCCAGGCGGGAGGAAAAGTCGGAGGAACCGCAGCGGAGCGTACGCATGGAAGGGAGACCGCTATGCGGTCCACGGCCCCGCGTCAAAGCGATTGGGGACGGCGGTCAAGCCCGGGCGCGCGTGAAGAGGTCCGCCGGTTCAGCGGGCCACCGGCGCGAGCGGAGTCCGGTCCGGGGCGGGCAGGGCGGACGGCGGAGAAGCCGGCGGGCGCAGCGGCGGCACACTGAAGAATTCGTCCGGAAAGTTCTCATTGAGCGTGATCTTGTCGAAGGTGATCACGACCGGAACCTCGACAATCTTGCCGTCCGCGTTCTTGGCTTTGCCCACCGAAGTGACCTTCTGCGGAAACCGCAGGCCGTTCACCATGATCTCCCCCTCCTCCATGATCTGGTCGCCCAGGTTGGTCTCCGTCAGCACGAGCCGGCCGCTCTTGGCATCGAAGTAGCGATAATAGATGATCTTCGGGTCGTGGAGGAAGGCGACCTTGGTGGTGGCCACGCCTTTGACGGTGGCCGGCCCCATCACCTGCACGCTGCCGCCGCGCTGTTCGATGCCCTTGAAGAAATTCAGGTTCTCCCAGGTGTTGGCGCGCAGATTCTTGACCACATCGGGCTGCAGCAGCGAGAGCTGCCAGTTGTTCACATCCTTCACGTCCTGGACACGCTGCCAGCCATCGTAATCGTCGAGCGCGGTGACCTGGACGGCGGTCGGCGAGGTCCGGGTGATCCGCTGCCGGTACGGCTTCTGGAAGACGATCTCGATGGCCGCCGTGACCGCCTTGGAGCCCTCGGGCGCGGCCTGCACGGTCTCGATGGCACCCGTGAAATGCACGGAGCGGATCGCCTGGAGCGCGGCTTCGTCGCCGAGGTAGGCGCGGGCTTTGGCGATGACCTCCTCGGCGGTCTGCGCGCGGGCGGCGGCCCCGAGGGCGACGGCACCGGCGAGAGCGAGGAGCGGAGGGAGCGCGGTGGCGGCCTTGATCATGATGGGAGGCGTTTCCGGGTGAGACTTGCCGCCGGGCCTTTGGTTCGCAACGGGAAAATCCCCTACTCCCACTCGATGGTCGCGGGCGGCTTGGAGCTGATATCGAGCACCACGCGGCTCACCCCCGGCACCTCGTTGGTGATGCGGCTGGAGATGCGCTGGAGCAGGTCATAGGGCAGGCGCGCCCAATCGGCCGTCATCGCATCGATGCTTTCGACGATGCGGACGGCAATCACCCAGGCATAGTTGCGCTCGTCGCCAATCACGCCGACGGATTTCACCGGCAGGAAGACGCAGAAGGACTGCCAGACCTTCCAGTACCAGCCCGACTGCAGCATCTCCTCCTGCAACACCGCGTCGGCGCGACGGAGAACGTCGAGCCGGTCGCGCGTGATTTCGCCGAGCACCCGCACGCCGAGCCCGGGGCCGGGAAACGGCTGCCGCCAGACCACGGCGCGCGGCAGGCCGAGCCGGGCGCCCACGGCGCGCACCTCGTCCTTGAAGAGCTCGCGCAGCGGCTCGAGCAAGCGGAGCCGCATGCGCGCGGGCAGGCCGCCGACATTATGGTGGCTCTTGATCAGGGCCGCGGGATTGTTGCCGATGGCCACGCTCTCGATGACATCAGGATAGAGCGTGCCCTGGGCGAGAAAATCGGCGTGGCCGATGGACTGCAGCGACCGCTCGAACACCTCGATGAACGTCCGGCCGATGATCTTGCGCTTCTGTTCCGGGTCGGCCACCCCCCGGAGGCGCCGCAGAAAAAGCGTGGCGGCGTCCACCACGCGCAGATCGATGTGGAAGTGCCGCTTGTACAGGCCGATGACGGACTGGCGTTCGCCCAGGCGCAACAGGCCGTTGTCAACGAACACGCAGGTGAGCTGGCGGCCGATGGCCTTGTGCAGAAGCGTGGCCGCGACGGAGGAATCGACGCCGCCGCTGAGGCCCAGGATGACGCGCCCCGGTCCGACCGCGGCGCGAATGTCCCGCACCGTGCGCGCGATGAAGTTCCGCATCGACCAGTCCTGCCGCGCGCCGCATACCCCCACCAGAAAATTGCGGATGATCTCGATGCCCCGCTGGGTATGGAACACCTCGGGGTGAAACTGGAGGCCGTAAAAGCTCCGCCGGCGATCCTCAATGGCCGCAAACGGCGAATTCTCGGTGACCCCGATGGCGTGGAAGCCGGGCGGGAGTTTGATGACCTTGTCCCCGTGCGAATTCCAAACCCGCAAACGGCGCGGGAGTCGCGCGAAGAGCCGGCCGGGTTTCCGCACCGTCAGCGTCCCATGGCCGTATTCGCGGTGAGGGCTTCGGGCCGTCCGGCCGCCCAGCAGATGGGCGAAGAGTTGGATGCCGTAACAGATCCCAAGGACGGGCACGCCGAGTTCGAAGATCCGGGGATCGGGCAGCGGCGCCTGCCGCGCGAAGACGCTGCTCGGTCCGCCGGACAGAATGATGCCGATGACACCCTCCTCCCGCAGCCGCGCCGCGGCCGTGGTGTAGTGGTAAATCCTCGAATAGACCTGGCACTCGCGAATGCGGCGCGCGATGACCTGGGTGTACTGGGATCCGAAATCGAGGACCGCGATGGTCTGTGCCATGGGGGGTTATGCAAGAAAGCCGCGTGGCGAGGCAACTCCGAATCCAGCGGGCGAAACGCTCAAGCCGCGGTCCGCGCTCGCCGGGAGGCGAGAAGACGGACGGCGCCGGCAGCGAGCAGGGCGGCGCCAAAGCCCACGAGCACCGGCCAGCCCGCCGCGACCTTGGGCGCCCACCGCGACAACGGCCCGGCCCGCCCGTCCGCCGTCAGACTGGGCGCCAGCAACGGGCGCATGCGGGGATCGAGCAACAGGTCCACAGTCAGCTGGAGATGGGGAAACCAACTGCGAACCCTGTCGTCGGCGCTCAGGGCGGTGGCATCACGAGTCTCCATCAATCGGCCGATGGCGGCCGCCTGTTTCTCGGTCATTTCGCGATGCTGGGCCAGCAGGGGACGCACCTCGGCTGGCCGATTCATCTGGTAGAGCGAAAGCCCCAGCGGGATCGCCCACGCCGCGGCGAGAGCGACCGCGGCCCAGCGGCGCCATCCGGCCCGCGCCGCCATCAGGCGGACGGCCGCGACCCCGTTGACGAAGAGCCCGAGCGTCAGGAGGTCGAAATAGCGGACTGCGATGGCGTCCGGCCCCACTCCCCGCCCGTACGCGATGGCCAGAACCATCAACGCCACCCAGGCACCGAGCCCGAACAAAAGGGCGCACGCGCGCCCGGCGGACTTCTCGCGGCAGGCTTGGATGACCGCGGCGGCCCAGGGCAGGTAGATCACAAGGCACGACCACGGACCAGGCAGGGGCCATGAAAGGAGATGACCGGCCGACAACAGCACCCGGGCCGGCGACGGCGCGGGTTCGGACGGAGCGCCCGCATACGGCGACAACAGCCACAGCCCGACGCCCACCAGGGCGACATTCACGGCGAGCGTGGCCCAATGCCAGGCGTCCCGCCTCCCGCGCAGGATCCCGACGCCGGCCACGAGCCCCACGGTCGCCGCGGACATCAGGCCGGAGGCGATGGAGAACAGCCCGGCCAATCCCGCCAGCTGGGCGCCCGCCCACCCCCAGTTGGGGCGTGGGGCCCGCAGCGTGCCGTACACATGGGCCACGCCGCACAGCAGCAGGAAGAGGAACACCGACTGGAATCCCCAGAGGAAGTTCTCGCGGTTGGCCGGCAACCCAAACAGCAGCGCGGCGACGCCCGCCAACGGCAACTGCCACCGAACCGCCACGAGTCGGACCACCACCAGCCAGAGCCCGAAGAGATAGGCGGCGTAAATCGTGAGATTCGCGACGGCTTCGACCCGGTTGTCCCACTGCCGGCCATTCGCGACAAACAGCGCGTAGGCCAGCCCCCGCGTGAGCGCCGGATGATGCTCGCCGTGAGGCAGGAAGAAATTGCTCCACCCCAGCCGGCCATAGAGATCGGCGCGAAACAGCGTCGCCCCTTCCGCCGCCCATTGATCCGCGAAGGGCTGATCCGATCCATAGGAATGGATCAGCGCGAGTTTGGCTCCGACGGCAAAGAGGACGACCCCCGCCGCCAAGATCCAGACGACGCCCCGAGCCCGCACAGCCACATTTCTCATGGAGCGAGGGCGCTCAGAACTTCAAGCGGTCGTTGGTGTGACCGCAGCGGGGGCAGGCGGCGGTCTCCGTGCCGGCCTTTCCCGTGTACAGCTGGCCGCAGCGGATGCAGAAGAAGGTCACCTTGCGGCGTTCGGCGTCGTAGAGCGCCTGGTCCCGGCGGTCATAGTAGATCCAGACCCCGAAGAAGAATCCGAGGGCCAGCAGGCAGTAGATGACGGCACCGAGTGCGAGATCCATGGCACAGACGCCGGCCGAAGGCCGGACGCCGGACGGCGGGCGACGGCGTCAGCCTCGCGCAAAGGCTTCAGGACGCCAAGGGAGAAAACAACGCGCCGAAAGGAGGCTCCGACGGGTGCACCAACGTCGGCGGCGCCGGCGGGAAAGAGCCCGCGTCAGGCCTGCTTGTCGTCGGACGGTGCCGGCGCTGGTTCGGCCGCGGGAGCCGGAGCCTCGGCCGCCGCCGCGGGCGCAGCGGTCTTCTCCGCCTTCCGGGTCGAGCCACCCTTGCCGCGCTTCTTGTACCCGGGGTCCTCGGCCCCGACGAATTCAATCAGCGCCATCTCGGCGGCATCGCTGACGCGGCGCGGCGCGAGCTTGTAGATGCGGGTGTAGCCGCCCGCGCGCTTGGCAAACTGGGCCGCCTTCTCGTTGAAAAGAAGCGTGACGGCGTCCTCGTCCCGCACCTGGCGCAGGGCATGGCGCCGGAGGTGGATCGCATCCTTCTTTTCGTCCGCGGCCGCGGCTCGCTTGGCCTTGGTGATGATCCGCTCAATGAACGGACGCAGCGCCTTCGCCTTGACGAGAGTGGTCTCGATGCGGCCGCGGCGAATGAGCGCGGCCGCCAGATTGGAGAGCATGGCCGCACGGTGCTCGCGGGTGACGCCGAGGGAGTGGCGATGTTTGAGGTGACGCATTGCTCGAAAAGCTTCAAAACCCAAGCGCCAGACTCCAAGGGAGCGTGTTGCCGGGGGTCAGGTGGAGATTGGGCGTTTGATCGATTGGTGTTGGCCGCGACGCGGCTCAGATTTCCTTCTTCGTGTCGAGGAGGCGCTCGTCGAATTTCATGCCGAGGGAGAGGCCGAGGGCCTCGAGCTTCTCCTTGATCTCGTTGAGCGACTTCTTGCCGAAGTTGCGGTATTTGAGCATCTCCTGCTCGGTCTTCATCGCGAGCTCGCCCACCGTCGTGATGTTGGCGTTATTCAGGCAGTTGGCCGCGCGCACCGAGAGCTCGATCTCGTTGACCGACATGTTGAGGAGCTTGCGGAGCTTGTTCTCCTCCTCGCTGACCGTGCTCTGCTGGCTCTCGAACTCGTAGTGCTCCTCGCTGACCCGATCGAACACGTCCAGGTGGTGCTTGAGGATCGAGGCCGCCTGCTTGAGCGCGTCGTCCGGCGTGATGCGGCCATCGGTCCAGACCTCGATGTTGAGTTTGTCGTAATCCGTGATCTGACCGACGCGGGTGTTCTCGACCGTGTAGCGGACGAGACGCACCGGGCTGAAGAGGGAGTCGATCGGGATGACGCCGATGGGCTGGTCCTCCTTCTTGTTGTTCTCGCCCGGGCAGTAGCCGCGTCCGGTCTTGATCTCGATCTCCGCCTCAAACGGCCGGCTCTTGTCGAGCGTGCAGATCACCTGGTCGGGATTGACGATCTGGATGGCCGGATCGGGCTGGATGTCGGCGGCCGTGACCGCCCCCTCCCGGCTGACCTTGATGCGGAGCTGCACCGGCTCGCGCTTCTGGGAGATGATCAGGATTTTCTTGAGGTTGAGGACGATGTCGGTGACGTCCTCCCCCACTCCTTCAATGCTCTGGAATTCGTGCTGCACGCCCTCGATCTTGATCGAGCTGATGGCGGCGCCTTCGATGGAACTCAGGAGCACCCGGCGAAGGGAATTGCCGACCGTGTGGCCGTAGCCGGCCTCGAAGGGCTCGGCGATGAATTTGGCGTAAGTCGGGCTGGAGCCTTCCTCCACCTTGGTGAGCTTGTTGGGCAGTTCGAACTTTCCGAGGCGTTTGGGCATGGCGGATGACAGGTTAAGGGTTAAGTGGCGGGATCGGGATCCGGACCGATCAGAAGCGGCTGTAGAATTCGACGATGAGTTGCTCGTTGATGCTGGGCTCCATCTCGTCGCGCACCGGCAGGCGGACCACGCTGGCCTTGAGCGCCTCGGCGTTGAGGGAGAGCCAGCCGGGCACGTTGCGGAGGCGGTTCTCCTCGAGGCCGCGCGTGGCGATCTGGCGCGAGGACGCGGCGGGCTTCACCTCGATCTCGTCGCCCGCCTTCACGTTGTAGCTGGGAATGTCAACCTTGCGGCCGCTCACGCGGATATGGCCGTGGTTGACGAACTGGCGCGCGGCGGCGCGGGTCTTGGTGAAACCGAGGTGGTAGACGACGCTGTCGAGGCGGGTCTCGAGCAGTTGCAAAAAGCGTTCGCCGGTGACGCCGCGCTCCTTCTTGGCGACCGCGAAGACCCGGCGGAACTGGCGTTCCAACAGGCCGTAGATGTAGCGGGCCTTCTGCTTCTCGGAGAGGCCGACGGCGTATTCCGACATCTTGCGGCGCGACTTGGGACCGTGCTGGCCGGGCGGGAAATTGCGGCGTTCGAGCGCCTTGGCCGAGCCCAGAATGTGCTGGCCGAAGCGGCGGCTGATGCGGGTGGTGGGACCGATGTAGCGGGCCATGGAGCAGTGAAGGTGAGAGTGAGGGGGATGAGGGAGTGAGGTCGGGCGCTTAGGCTATCGGCTATCGGGCATGGGCCATTCGCGCGAAGCGCGCTACACGCGGCGGCGCTTGCGCGGGCGGCAGCCGTTGTGTGGCACGGGGGTCACGTCCACGATCGAGGTGACCTCCAAGCCGATCGCCTGGAGCGCGCGAATGGCGGAATCCCGGCCGAGGCCCGGGCCGCTCACGCGGATCTGCACATCCTTGAGCCCGTGGGCCATCGCGTTGCGGGCGGCGTCCTGTGCGACCACCTGCGCGGCATAGGCGGTGGACTTGCGCGAACCGCGGAAGTTGCACTTGCCGGCGCTGGACCACGCGATGACGTTGCCCTTGAGGTCGGTGATGGTGACCACGGTGTTGTTGAAGGAGGCGAGGATGTTCGCCAGACCGGTCGTGATATTCTTCGCGCCCTTGGCCTTCCGGATCTTGATCTCGCCCAGCTCCTCCTTGAGCAGTTCCTCGGCTGTTGGCTGCTTGGCGACGCCACCCACGGTCTCCACCGGCTTGTCGGCGGGAGCGGCGGCCGGCGCCGCGGCGGGAGCAGCGCCTTCCGCGGGGGGAGCGTCCTTCTTCGCCGCCTTGTCGCCGGGGGCACCGTGCTCGGCCGGAGCGGCCTTGGGGGCCCGTTCCCGGCCGGGCTTCTTCTCAGCGGCCTCCGCCTTCGCGGGCGCGTCCCCAGCCGGCGCCTTGGCGGAAGGCGCGGGCGCGCCTTCCTTGCGGGCGGGTTTTTCCTTCTTCGGGGCGGGTGTGGGTTTTTCTTCAGCCATGGCGGGAATCAGACGGGAGTGGGTTCGGCTTTCACCTTGGTGACACCGACGGTCTTGCGCGGGCCCTTCCGGGTGCGCGCGTTCGTGCTGGTGCGCTGGCCGCGGACCGGCAGGCCCTTGCGATGGCGGATGCCGCGGTAGCAGTTGATGGCCTGCAGGCGCTTGAGATTGGCGGTGATGTCGCGGCGCAGGTCGCCCTCCACCACCCACTTCCGGTCCGTGATGACGTGAAGGATCTTGTTGAGCTGTTCCTCGGTCAGGTCCGAGGCGCGCATGTTGGGGTCCAGGCCGGCGTCCTTGACGACGAGCCGGGCGCGGGTTGGGCCGATGCCGTAGATATAGCAAAGCGAGAAGGCGATCTTCTTCTTTGGCGGGATTTCGACACCAAGCAGACGTGGCATGGGAGAGTGGCGGAGGTTTAGTTGTGGTTTGAGAGGGAGGGAACGGGCGAAAGGGGGGAGAGAGGCGGCGGGAGCGTGAGAATCTCGGGGCCCTTCTCGGAGGTGAGCACGGTGTGTTCGAAGTGGGCGGAGGGCTGGCCGTCCGCGGTGACGACAGTCCAGCCGTCGGCGAGCGTGGTCACGCGGTAGGTCCCGAGGTTGACCATGGGCTCGATGGCGAAGGTCATGCCGGCTTTGATCCGGTCGCCCGTATGCGGGCGGCCGAAGTTGGGGATCTGCGGCTCCTCGTGCATCGTGCGGCCGACCCCATGCCCAACCAGCTCGCGAACCACGCCGAATCCGCGCGCCTCGACAAAGCTCTGGATGGCGTGGGAAATGTCGCCGATGCGATTGCCCACCTGCGCCTGCCGGATGCCGATGTGGAGGGCTTCCTCGGTGGTCTGGACGAGCTCGGCGACGCGCGGCGGCACCGCCCCCACGGGCACGGTCACGGCATTGTCGCCGATGTACCCGTTGTATTCGACCGTGACATCCAGTGAGATGATGTCGCCCTCGCGCAGGATGCGCTTGAGGGAGCCGATGCCGTGGACGACCTCCTCGTTCACCGAGAGGCAGGTGTGCGCGGGAAACCGGCGCGAGCCGATCTGGTAGCCAAAATCCGCGCTGCGCGCGCCGGCGGCGGCGATGAGGTCGCGGCCGGCCTGGTCCAGGTCGTAGGTGCTGATGCCCGGCTGCACCATGGTCTTGAGCCGGTGCAGCACCGTGGCGGCAATGCCACACGCCTCCCGCATGCGCGCAATCCCGTCCCGGTCTTTGATCGGTATCATATCGGTCCCAGGCGGTTTCAGGCCAGTGCGGACTCAAGCCAGAGTCCCAGCGTGTGGTAGTGTTCGCGGATCGCCGGGCTGACGGCGGGGGACAGGGGCCCGGCGCACAGGCAGCCGGTCAGGGCTTCCTCGCGGGCCTCAAGCCATTCATCGAACACTCGGGCATGGAGCAGCGTAGCCGGGAATCCTTCCAAAAGGAATCCCGCATCAGGTTTGCGCGCCCAGAACCACTTGCGGAGGACCGCAAGCAGGATCTGGTCGGGCACGGCGGCGCCGGGCGGGCGCGCCCGCCCGGCCTGCTGGCCGAGCGGCGTGCGACGGCAAATCTCCTGACGCACAAGGGTTTCAGGAGAGACGTGCTCTATCTTCAAAGAACGGGCCTCGGCCGCCAAGCGCGCAGGCAGCGTGCCGGTGGCGCCGAAGTACAACAGCTTCGCGCCGGCCGCAAGGCCGGGCAGCGAAAAGGTGTGGGGAATGACAGGCATCTCCCGGGATGTAAAGCCTTAAAGAACAAAGTGCCGGATCACCCACGTGATGATGCCCACGAGGAAGATCGCCCCCAGCCAGAGCCAGAGGACCCCCACCGTTTTCATGTCGGCCGCTTCGCCGATCGCCGAGGCGATCGCGGTGCTACGGGCCCGGATGCGCCCCTTGCGCAGGAACCCGTCATAGTGCCGCTGGAGGAGGAAAGTTTCAAGCTGCCGCATGGTGTCGAGCAGCACGCCGACGGTGATGAGCATGCCGGTGCCGCCGAAGAAATAGGCGATGCGCTGCGGCACCTTGAACTCGAACAGGAGGACGTCGGGCATCACCGCGATGACGGTCAGCGCGATCGCGCCGGCCAGGGTGATCCGGGTCATGATGAAGTCCAGGAACTGCGCGGTCGGCTCGCCCGGGCGAACCCCGGGGATGTAGCCGCCGTATTTCTTGAGATCGTCGGCGATCTGGATGGGCTTGAACATGACCGACACCCAGAAGTAGCTGAAGAAGAGGATCAGGATGGTGTAACCCGCGTAGTACACGACGTGGCCGCGCAGGAGGTTGTTGGCAAACTCGCTCAGGAACTTGAGGTTGGCCGCCGCGCCCAGCTGGGAGAAGATCTGCTGCGGGAAGAGGAGGATCGCCGCGGCGAAAATCACCGGCATGACGCCGGAGTAGTTGACCTTGAGCGGGAGGAAGGAGCTCTGGCCGCCGTAGACCTTCTGGCCGACCACCCGCTTGGCGTACTGCACGGGAATCTTTCGCTGGCCCTGGGTGATCATGATGATGCCCGCGATGACCACGACGAAGAGCACGACCATCATCGCCAGCTGCGGCATGCTGATGGCCTGCACGCCGACCGGCGCGAGGATCAGCGTCTTCAGCGTCTGCGCGGCCCCCGGAATGTCGGCGAGGATGCCGATGGTGATGAGCAGGGACACGCCGTTGCCAATGCCGCGTTGCGTGATCTGCTCGCCCAGCCACATCATGAGCAGCGTGCCCGCGGTCATGAAGATGATGGACGTGGCGAGGAACCAGCTCTTGTTGATGAGGATGATGTCGCCGTAAACGTTGACGTCGTAGCCGCTGAAGAGCCGCCCGGGGTTTTCGAGCGCCAGGATCAGGAGCGCGCCCTGGATCACGCAGATCAGCACGGTGGCGTACCGCGTGTACTGGGTCAGCTTCTGCCGGCCGACATCGCCCTCCTGCTGCAGGCGGCTGAGGGAGGGCACCACCGCCGTCATCAGCTGGAAGATGATGGACGAGGTGATGTACGGCATGATGCCCAGCGCGCAGACCGCGCCCTTCACGAGCGCGCCGCCCGTGAACATGTTGTACAAGCCCACCAGCGCGCCGCCGGTGCTGCCCACCTGCGCGGTGAAGAAGTCCTGGAGCGGCTTGGGATCCAGGCCGGGCAGCGGAATGTGCGCGCCCACGCGCGACACGAAGAGCAGGGCCAGCGTGTAGAGGATCCGCGAGCGGAGCTCGGGGATCTTCATGGAATTGGTGAAGGCGGAGAGCATGGCTGGATGGGACGCTTGGCGGTCGGAGGTCGCTGCCGGGGCGGAGGACGAGGGGCCGGTTCGAAATCAGCAGTCGGGATCCCGGCGGTCCGCCGTCAGGCGGTGACGGCCTGCCCGCCGGCTTTCTCAATCTTGGCCTTGGCGGAGGCGGAGAACCTGCTCGCGGTGACCTTGAGGGCGCGTTTGAGCTCGCCATCGCCCAGCACCTTGACCGGGGCGGTGCCGTGGCGCACGAGGCCGCCGGCGGCGAGCACGGCGGGCGTCACTTCCGTGATGCTGGCGTCGAGCCGGGCGAGATCGCCGACGTTGACGATCTCATGGGCCACGCGAAAGCGGGCCTGGTTGAAGCCGCGCTGGGGAAGCTTGCGATAGAGCGGCATCTGGCCGCCCTCGAAGCCGGGGCGGATGGAACCGCCGCTGCGGGCGGTCTGGCCCTTGCCGCCGCGGCCGGAGGTCCGGCCGTGGCCGCCGCCCTCGCCACAGCCGACCCGCTTGCGGCGGTGAACCGCGCCGGGAACGTTCTTGAGCTCGTGGAGTTTCATAGGGATCTGGGATGGTAGCCGGCGCTTGCCGGGGCCGGCACGGGATCAGGGCCCCGCCGGAGGCAGGGTTTCACGGGTGGCTGCGGAGAGCCTGGACGTCGGCGGCCAGGCGCAGTTTGCGCAGACCGTTGAGCGTCGCATGGACGACGGCAATGTGGTTCTTGGAACCCATCGATTTGGACAGGACGTTGCGCACGCCCGCCGCCTCGAGCACCGCCCGGACGCCGCCGCCCGCGATGATGCCCGTGCCCGGACTGGCCGGGCGGAGGAACACTTTCCCGCCGTCGGATTCGCCCAGCACCTCGTGCGGGATGGTGTCGCCCTTGAGCTTGACCGAAACCATGCGTTTGCGCGCGTGCTCCGTGCTCTTCTTGATCGCGTCGGGAACTTCATTGGCCTTGCCATAGCCGATCCCGACGTTGCCCTTCTGGTCGCCCACGACGGCGAGCGCGGAAAAACTGAAGCGGCGGCCGCCCTTGACGACCTTGGCACAGCGGTTGATGTAGACCACCTTCTCGACCATCTCCGGCGCGCCGGGTTCGGCGGTCTCGGAGGAGCTGGGGGCGGTGGACGTTCGGTAAGAAGTGTTCATGGACGGAAATCAGAAAACCAGGCCGGCGGCGCGCGCGGCCTCGGCGAAGGCCTTCACGTGGCCGTGATACGGGCGGCCGTTGCGGTCGAACACGACCGCGCTGAGCCCGGCGGCCTTGGCCTTGAGGGCGAAGGCGGTGCCGAGGGCCTTGGCCCCGGCGAGGTTGGCCTTGAGGTGCTGTTGGCGGAGCTCGGGATCGACGCTCGCGAGGAAGACGAGCGTGGTGGCGTTGTCGTCGTTGACGGCCTGGGCGTAGATGTGCTTGCCCGAAAACTTGACGGTGAGGCGCGGGCGCGCGGCGGTGCCTGCAACCTTTCGGCGGATGCGCCACCGGCGCTTCTGCAGCAACTGCGCTTTTTGAATAGTGTTCATGACTGGTGCGACCCGGCGCGGGCGGCGGACAGCGGCCCTTACGCGACGGTCTTGCCCTCCTTGCGGCGGACGCGTTCGCCGACGAGGCGCACGCCCTTGCCCTTGTACGGTTCCGGCGGATAGATGCTGCGAATCTCAGCGGTGACGGCGCCGACGAGCTGTTTGTCGGCCCCTTCGACCTTGAGCTTGGTGTTGTCAGTGACGGTGATCTTTATGCCCTCGGGAATCTCGAACAGGACGGGGTGCGAGTGGCCGAGCGTGAGATCCAACTGGCGGCCTTTGAGCATGGCCTTGAAGCCGACGCCCTGAATCTCCAGATCCTTCGAGTAGCCGGCGGTGACGCCCTTGACCATGCCGTTGATGATGGAGCGGGCAGTGCCGTACATCGCCTTGGCGAAGCGGCTCTCCTCCAGCGGCGTGACGATAATCTGGTTCTTCTCGTTGAGCGAAAGCTTGACGACCTCGGCGAAGGACTTGGTGACCCTGCCCTTGGGGCCCTCCACCTGAATCGAGTGGTCCTGCACGTCGACCTTGACCTTGTCGGGAATGGAAACGGGTTGTTTGCCGATGCGGCTCATGGGGACAGCTCCTCTCACCAGACGTTGCACAGGAGTTCTCCGCCCAACTTATTGCGGCGGCAGTCCTGGTCCTTCAGCAGGCCCTTGGACGTGGACAGGATCGAGATGCCGAGGCCGTTGAGCACGAGCGGGATCTCGCCCGATCGACAGTAGAGGCGGCGGCCCGGCGTGCTCATGCGGCGGATGCCGGTGAGAGCAGGCGCGCTGTCGACATACTTGAGCTTGACGATGAGGGTCTTGTGGCCCAGTTCGTTGGCGCCGGTCGCATGGTCGGCAATGTAGCCCTCGGCCTTGAGGATGGCGGCGAGCCGCTCCTTCAGCCTCGAGTACGGCGCCATACAGTCCTCCC
>DATIWI010000247.1:0-28602 GCA_035519475.1 Opitutaceae bacterium | reverse complement strand
TTTTGAAGGGCTTTCTGCGCGCGCGGTGTTATGTTGTCCGCCGTCGTTATCTCTAGTTTCCCGTCCCGCCGGGCCTGCGCGGCGTCTCTTCTGGCGCCGCGGGGCACAGTGTGACGGCGAACCCACGATCATGCATCCTCCATTTGATCCCCTTGATCCCTTGCTGGACCGTTGGCGCGAAACCCCCGAACCGCCCGCGCACCTGAGCACCGAGGTCTGGCGCCGCATTGCCGTGATGGAAAGCCCGGCGGAGCGGAGCGGCGTCCTCGCCCGCATCGAAGCAGTGTTTGTCCGCCCCTCGTTCGCGGTTGCCTTTGTCGCGGCGTGCGTACTGCTCGGCCTCTTTCTCGCCGAAATTCGCCTGTCGAATCTGCACGCCGAACGCGGGGTGCAGATTGCGCAGAGCTACCTCCGCCTGATCGATCCGCTGATGAACGAACCGACGGTGAAAGTCGCCGCCCGCCACCCATGAAACGCACCTGGTTGATCATTCTACTCGGAATCGTCGCCGGGGGCGTGGCCCACGTAGGCTGGTTCCTCGCGCAGCGGCCCTGTAGCGGCAGCAGCCTGGATTGCCAACTGGAATGGATGAAGACGGAGCTGAAGCTCTCCGACGAGCAATTCGCCCGCATCAAGACCATTCACGAGGAATCGAGCCCCCGCCTGCTGGCGCTCGCCGCCGAGGTGGGACGCATGCGCGAGGAGTATGACGCCTTTGAGCACGAACGGACGACTTCCGGGCAGGTCGACTTTCTCGAATTCGCCCATTTCATCGAACAGCGGCGGGCGGTGGATCGCGAGTGCCTCACCTCCACGCGGCAACTGGTCGCCGACGCCGCTCGTGTGATGACGGCGCAGCAACGTGAACACTATCTCGGTCTGCTCGGCCCCGTGCTCAAGGTCGCCGACGGTTCCTATCTGAACTGAGCCCAGCGCGCGGGTCGTCCCCGTGAATTCTGAACCCGCCAGCGATTTGACCTGTCTGCAGGCCTTGCAGAACGGGGAGGATTCCGCGCTGGATGTGCTGATCGCCCGCTGGCAACGACCCCTGTTTGCCTTCGCCTGGCGTTATGTACAGAACCAGACCGATGCGCGCGATCTGGTCGCCGAGACTTTTGTGCGCCTCCATCAGCAGCGGGCGCGGCTGCGGCGGGACACCAAACTGTCCGCCTGGCTGTTCACGACCCTGTCCAATCTCTGCCACAATCACTACCGATGGCGGCGGCGCCACCCTAGCGTGAGCCTCGACGCGCCCAGCGACGACACCGAGACTGCCGCCCATGAATTGGTCGCCTCAGATTCGCCTTCGCCCAATGCCGTTGTGGAGCACGATGAGGCCTTCGCCGCCGTCCGCGCCGCCATCGATCGATTGCCCCACGATCTGAAGCTCACGGTCTTGCTCCACCACTACGAACGGCTTTCCTACCGCGAGATTGGGGCCATCACCGGATGCTCCGAACGCGGCGTGGAAACCCGGCTATACCGGGCGCGGCAGCGCCTGCGTGAGGAACTGGCCGGGTTCCTGCACGAAACGGTGGAATCCTGAACCGTTCGGCCCCGAGGCCGCGCGCCGCGCCGCAGAGGATGAGAAGACCATGGCTCGCGGGGAGCCATGGTCTCTCGATCTTCGAGGCTATGGTTTGCCCACTCTAGCTACCAGGACCGAAATTGAACAGCTGGCTTGCCCGCACCAGCACCGGGCGGCCATTGCGTGTCGGCGGTTCGAATTTCCACTGGCGCAGCGCGATGACCGCCAGCGCGGACAGTTGGCTGTCGTCTTTCACGGATACTGCGGGGACGCGAATCGCTCCGGTTTCATCGATATAGAACTCGACCGTCACGCTGCCTTTCACGCCCTTTTCGGCCAATTCGACGGGATACTGCGGCTTGATCGCAACAATCGGCGTCGGAATCCGATCCAGCTCCGCCAGGGAACAGGGCTGATACACATAGTGAATCCCCATGATGTCGGCCACCCGCTTTTCCACGACATCATTGAAGTTGCAGGTTGAAACCACGACTCCCCGGGCTTCGAACTGGAAGAACATCTCGACGGTCGTGCCGACCGCCTCGCCTCGCAACCGGGCGGGCCCGAACTGCCATTGCTTGATCGCCGCCACGGCCGAATCCGCAAACTCCGGACGGGTGTATCCCACCACAAGCATCTCCACGAGCTTGCCTTCGGCATCGGTGTTGATGGCCACCCGAACCATGCCTTGCGTCACGCCGATCTGCAGCAGGTGTGGGGGAAACACCGGTTCGACGGTCTGCTTGATTTGCACGGACTGCCATTCTGGCACCAGTTGGGGCATCTGCCCAAACGCGATGCCTGCCGCGAGCAGACCACCACATACCATCCCTATGTAACGGGTTTTCATGATCGTTATTATGATGAGGATAACACCGCCCTCCGATGAAACCCTTCAGGATCTCGCCTGGTTCTTGCCTTCCCAACCGGCGATTGTCGCCCTCGATGTCTTGGCCGCAACTCCTTGTTTGAATTATAGTTAACCAACGTCGCCGAAGATCTGGACAGCGGGGCCGGAATTGGAAGGGATCGCGCGATCGGCCCCGTGCCACTTCTGCTGAAATGGCGGCTACATCATGGATCCCCCGGGACCGCCGAACCGAGGTTCCGCCAGCGGCTGGCCAAATGCAGCAGCCCGCGAACGCGCGCGCAATTCCTGTTGCCTCGGAATTGCCGCGCCCGCAAAGCTCGAAGACTCCCGAACCTGGGCGCACCCGACCCCTCCCTCCCATGCCAAGGCCAGTCACACTCTTCACCGGCCAGTGGGCTGATCTGCCCTTGGCCAAGCTCGCTCCGCTCGCCCATCAGATGGGATACGATGGCGTCGAACTCGCCTGTTGGGGCGATCACTTTGACGTCGATGAGGCGGCCGCCTCGAAGAAATACTGCCAGCAGCGATGGCAGTTGCTGGCCGATCACGGCCTCACCTGCTACGCGGTGTCCAATCACCTGACCGGGCAGGCCGTTTGCGACCGGATCGATGAACGCCACCGGGCGATCCTTCCGGCTGCGGTCTGGGGGGATGGCGATCCCGAGGGCGTGCGCCGCCGCGCCGCGGAGAAGATGATTCTCACCGCGAAGGCGGCGCGCCGCTTTTTCGATCTCAAACCCGGCCGAAGCGCGAAGAACGACGGGCCGCCCGTGGTGAACGGTTTCACCGGCTCAAGCATCTGGCATTCGATCTACGCCTTTCCGCCGACCTCGCCCGAGTTTTGGGAGGAGGGATTCCGTGACTTCGCGCGGCGCTTCGGCCCCATTCTCGACGAATTCGACAAGGTTGACGTCCATTTCGCCCTTGAGGTTCACCCGACCGAGATCGCCTTCGATATCGCCTCGGCCGAGCGCGCCGTGGCCGCGGTCAAGCATCACCGGCGCTTCGGCTTCAACTACGATCCCTCACACCTCGCCTACCAGGGCGTCGACTACGTGAAATTCATCCGCGTGTTCGGTGCCCGCATCCGCCACGTCCACATGAAGGATGTCTGGTGGGGGCATGGCGACGGCACGGTGGGCGTGTTTGGCGGCCACACGGCTTTCGGCGATCCGCGGCGTTTTTGGGATTTCCGTTCACCCGGGCGGGGCGACCTCCGGTTTGAGGATATCATCGTCGCGCTCAATGACGTCGGTTACCGCGGCGCGCTCTCCGTCGAATGGGAGGACATCCGCATGGACCGGGCGCATGGGGCCACGGAGGCGGCGGCCTTCGTCCGGCGTCTCGACTTCCCTCCGAGCGCCGTCGCGTTTGACGCCGCGTTTGCGAAGAAAACCGCAGACTGAAGTCGTCTTTCCATCATGAGTGTCAAGATTGGTATTGTCGGGGCGGGCGGCATGTTGCGGTACCATGCCGCGGGATTTCGATCTGCCGGCGCAGAAATCGTGGCGCTCGCTGACATCAACGAGGCCGCCGCTCGAAAGGCCGCGGCCCGCGAGGGCGTGCCCCGGGTCTTTGCCGATGTCGGCGCGATGCTGCGGGCCTGTTCGGAACTCGACGCGGTGTCGATTATCGTGCCCAACAAACACCACGCACCGGTCGCCCTGCGGGTCCTCCGGTCCGGTCGGCACGTTTTCTGCGAGAAGCCGCCAGCACTGAATGCGCGCGAGGTCCGTGCGATGGCCGCGGCCGCCACCAAGACGAGAAAGACCTTGATGTTCAATTTCAACAATCGCGCCCGGCCCGAAGCCTGCGCGATCATGGACTACATTCGCCGGGGACAGATCGGCCGTGTGAATTCTGCGCAGGCGAAGTGGATCCGGCGCACCGGCATTCCCGGATTCGGCGGGTGGTTCACCACGAAGGCCCTCTCTGGCGGCGGGCCCCTGATTGACCTGCTGCACATGCTCGATCTCGCGCTCTATTTCATGGGCTACCCTGAGCCCGATTGGGTGCTGGCGCAGATCTTCCGTGATTTCATCCACGACAAGTCCTTCAAGGGGCCGTGGGGCATTCCGGACGTTGCCCACGGCGTGACCGATGTCGAAAGCGCCTGTCACGGCTTCGTGCGGTTGAAGACAGGCCAAGTGATTTCCCTGCAAATCTCTTGGGCCGAACTGGTGCGCCGCGAAGAGGTCTCCGTGACTTTTCAGGGCACCAAGGCGGGCGGCCTTGTTCAGCGCTTGTTCGGAAGTGACGGCCGCGATGAAACCGCCATCGACACCTGCGAACTGTACGTCCAAGAGCACGGGCGCTCGGTTAACCGCACCATCGTCGTGCCGCCCGACGAATCGATGGGTCGCGTTGGGTCTGCCGCCAATTTCATTGATGCCCTCGAACATCGCGCGCCGCCGCTGAACACCCCCGGACAAGCGGTCACCCTCATGCGCATCATTGATGCCGCTTATGCCTCCGCGCGCACTGGCGGGCCGGTGCAATGTTGACCCGCCTTCCCCTCAGCCCACAGCCCGGGATCAGCCACACCGCCTCCGCCCGCCCTTGACTTCATCGCCTCCCTGACCCGGTGAAACTAAATCGCAAATTACGTATGGGCATGATTGGGGGCGGGCGCGGCGCGTTCATCGGCGGCGTGCACCGCATGGCCGCGGCGCTGGATGGTAAGATCGAGCTCGTCGCCGGCTGCTTCTCCGCCGACCCGGAAAGATCCCGGTCCTCCGGCGCCGGCCTTTGGCTCGATCCGGACCGGATCTACGGAACCTACGAGGAGATGGCCCGGGCCGAGGCCGCTTTTCCGCCCGACCAGCGCCTCGACTTCGTGAGTATCGTCACCCGCAACGAGACTCATTTTGCCGTTGCCCGAACCTTCCTGGAAGCCGGCTTCAATGTAATCTGCGAGAAGCCGCTTGCCTCCACTCTGGCGCAGGCGAAGCAACTTCGCGCCATCGTTCGCCGGAGCGGCAAGATTTTCGCCCTGACCCACAATTATACCGGTTACCCGATGGTGAAAGAGGCGCGGGCGCTGGTGCGCTCCGGCCAGCTCGGCCGGATCCTCAAGATCGTGACCGAGTATTCGCAGGGTTACGCCATCGCCGCGTGGGCGGACCGGGCCGCGGGCGGGATCGCCAACTGGCGAACGGATCCCCGCGTCGCAGGCGCCTCCAATTGCATGGGCGACATCGGCACGCACGCTGAGAATCTTGGCCGCTACATCACCGGGCTCGAAATCGACGAACTCCTGGCCGAGCTGTCGACCTTCATGCCGGGCCGTCGGCTGGACGACGACGGCAACTGTCTTCTCCGCTATAAGGGCGGGGCGAAAGGCATCCTCTACGCCTCGCAGGTTTCCAACGGCGAAGAGAATAACCTGAACATCCGGATCTACGGCACCAAGGCGTCGCTCGAGTGGTTTCAGGAACATCCGAACGAGCTGATCGTGAAGGCGGTCAACCAGCCGCGCCAGATTCGTCGTCGGGGCAATTCCTATCTTTCGCCTGCCGCCCGGTCGAGCAGCCGCACGCCGTTTGGGCACCAAGAAGCGTTCATCGAGGCATTCGCCAACGTTTACCTGGCCGCAGCCGCCGCCATCGCCGGTGAGGTCACGGGCCATCGGGCGCGGCGGGGCCACGATTTTCCGACCATCGACGACGGCGTCATCGGCATGGCGTTTATCGAGACCGTCGTGAAGAGCGCCCGCCGCGGCGCCCGGTGGGTCAGGTTTCCGCAGGTGTGAGCCGGCCTTCCGGGGACGGCTCACTCCGCGCGCACCGGCACGCTGCCGTCGGCGAACTCGTTCGTCAGCCGCTGCCCGGCGTGCACCGCCGTGCGGCGCGCCAGCGGCCGCCCCTGTTCATCGCGGACTATGACAAAACCGCGGTTGAGCACCGACACCGGGCTCGCCGCCTGCAGGCGCTTCCACAGCGCGAGCAGCCGGTGCGACTCGAGGCTGACCCGGGGTGCGGGTGAAGCCAGGCGGTACCGCCCCGCCAGCGCAGTCAACCGCTGCCGCCAGGTCTGCACGCCGGCGCGCAGGGCCGCCGCCGCGCGGTTCGAGAGATCATCGAGCCGCAGATGGCTTTGCTCGATCAGGGCCTGCGGCGACAACAGGCGCAACCGGCTCCCGGCGTGATCGAGCTGCTCCTGCGCCCGCGCCACCGCCGCTTCGAGCGCCTCGCCCATTTGCCTCGCGGCCCGCGTCGCCCGGTCGAGGCCGGCGAGGAAGTTGCTGGAGATCAGCTCGGCCGCGGCACTCGGCGTCTCGGCGCGCACATCGGCGGCAAAATCACACAGGGTGAAGTCGATTTCATGCCCCACGGCGGAGATGATGGGCACCGGGCAGGCCGCCACCGCGCGCACCAACGGCTCCTCGTTGAACGCCCACAGATCCTCCAGGCTCCCTCCGCCCCGGCCGATCACCAACAGATCGAAGCCGCCGAGCGCGGCGGCCTGCGCCAGCATCGCGATCATTTCCGCCGCGGCACCCTCGCCCTGGACTTTGGCCGGCAGCACGATCAGCCGGCCGCGCCAGCCGCGGCGCTGCAGGATACGAATGAAATCATGCACCGCCGCGCCCGTCGGCGAGGTGATGAAACCCACGGTCGCCGGCATCAGGGGAATCGCCCGCTTCCGCTCCACCGCGAACAACCCCTCGCCGGCCAGCCGCTCCTTCAGCCGCTCGAACTCCTGTTGCAGCCGGCCCACTCCGTCCTCCAACAGGGCGCGGACGATGAGTTGGTACTGACCGCGCTGTTCGTAGACGCTGACCTCGCCGTAGGCCAGCACCTGCTGACCGTCACGCAACACCAGCGTTTGCCGGGCCGCGTCGCCCCGGAAGAGCACGCAGGCCAGCTGCGCGCCGGCGTCCTTGAGCGAAAAATAGACATGGCCACTCGCCTGCGCCCGCAGATTTGAAACCTCGCCGCGCACCCAGCCGGGAGGCATCGCCCCCTCGAGCACCGCCTTCACCCGGCGCGTGAATTCGCTGACGGTCTCGATCCGGCCCGGATCCTCGTGCACGCCAAGTTCAGCCTTCACGCTTCGCCACCTTGTGCCGGATCAGCTGCACCGCCGCCACGGTCGCGATGATCACGCCGACTCCCATCACTGCCATTTTGAAATTGCCGTTCAAGACCCCGCGCCCGAGCACGACGGCACCGACCGCCCACGGCAGGACGCAGAACCAAGAAACGAACATGTAAAGCCGGAAGGGGATCGCCGCCAAGCCCAGGAGGTAACTCTGCAGGAAGAAAGGGGGGCCCGGCGTCAACCGCACGAGCAGAGCGACGGTCAGCGCGTTGCCCGGGGTCACGCGGGGCACCGTGTAGCCAAAGCGCTCGGTCAGCTTCTCCAGCAACGGCCGGACGGCCCGGTGCGCCAGCCAGTAGGTCAGCGCGAGGTTGAGGGCGATCGCCGCGAGCGCGGCGGCAATAACCCCTCCGAGCGTCATCTGGCCGGCGAAGGCTTCGCCCGCCGGAATGGTGAACGCCAGCAGCGGCGCTCCGAATAGCGGCAACACCGCCATGGCGAAAAAGAACACCCAGGGGCCGGCGCTCCGGACTATCGTCATGCCCTGATCGATCCCATCCCTCACCGGTACTCCGCGCAAAGCGAGCGCACCGCCCACGAGGACCGCGAGGACCAGCACGCCGCCCTTGATGAGCAGTCCGCGCGGCGATGCAGGCTTGACCTCAGGCATCCGGGCAAAATGCCCGCCGCCGCCCCGAAGCGTCAAGGCCGCAAACAGCGAGCGGGCCGCCCGCACGCCTTGGCAGAATCGGGCTCCCGAATCCGGGCCCTGAATCGTTGCGCGCCGGCGGCGGGCTCCGCCGTTGTGATTAGGCTTCCCCCGACCGGGCAGGAGCTTATCGTGGGTTGGCTCCGCACCCGATGAAGCTTTCGGTGGTCATCCCCTGCTACAACGAAGCCGGCACCATCCGGCAGATCGTCGAGCGAGTGCGGTCGTCTCCCGTTGAGAGCAAGGAAATCATCATCGTGGACGATTGCTCGACGGACGGGACGCGCGAGGTGCTGCAGCGCGAAGTCGCGCCACTCGTCACCACCGTGCTCTATCATCCGCACAATCAGGGCAAGGGTGCGGCCTTGCGCACCGGATTCGCCGCGGCGACCGGCGACATCGTGCTCGTGCAGGATGCCGACCTCGAATACGATCCGGACGAATACCCGCGCTTGATCAAACCCATTGTCGACGGCAAGGCCGATGTGGTCTTTGGATCGCGCTTCATGGGCGGCGATGCCCACCGCGTCGTCTATTTCTGGCACCTGGTCGGCAACAAGCTGCTGACGCTGTTTTCGAATATGCTGACCAACCTTAACCTCACGGACATGGAGACCTGCTTCAAGGTCTTCCGCCGCGAGGTGCTACGCAAGATCACGATTCGGGAGAATCGTTTTGGTTTTGAACCGGAGATCACCGCCAAGATCGCCCAACTGCGCGTGCCCGTCTATGAGGTCGGCATCAGCTATTACGGCCGCACCTACGAAGAAGGGAAGAAGATCGGGTGGCGCGACGGCGTGCGTGCGCTTTACGCCATCGTGCGGTACAACGTGTTCGGGTGAGCGGGCGCTGTGCTTCTGACTCAGGACCCCCTGCGGAGCCGCACCAGTCATGGCAATCCTTACGCTGCTATGGTGCCTCACTTTGTTCGTAGGGTTGGTCTTCGGGCTGGGGCTGCCGCTGGTGGCGCGCTCGACGTGGCGCATTGACGAGAAGCTGTGCGCGGCGGCGGCGCTCGGTGTGATCGTCCTCTATCTGTGGGGCCTGCTGCAGTACTGGATGGATCTTCCGCCGGCGGCGGCCGCCCTGCTCCCCGGGACCGCGATCGCGTTGCTGGTCGCGCGCCGGCGGGCCTGCCTCGAGCTGCTGCAGGACCCGGCGGCCAGGCGGCTGGCGGGCGCCTACCTGATAATCGCCGGTTGGCTGCTGGGCTTTCTCGCGCTTGTGCGGAGCTATTCGGGGGGCGGTTGGGCGTTGGATTGGGCGGCGCATTACGATCGCGCCCGGCTGTTCCTGGCCCACTGGCCGGCTGATCATCCTCTGTTCATCAACGATCGGCTGCCCACCCGGCCACCGCTCGCAAACGTCGTCACCGCCGCCTTCATGTCCCTGACCGGGCCCGGCTGCCCGTTCTTCCAGATCTTCACCACTCTGGCAGGTTCCCTGGCCTTCCTTCCCGGCTGGCTTCTCACCGGCCGCTTTCGTCACGAACCCCGCCGCGCCCAAGCGGTGTTTGCACTGCTGTTCATGCTCAGTCCAGCCGTCCTCCAAAACGGGACTTTCGCGTGGACCAAGCTCGTCACGGCCTTCTTTGTGCTGAGTGCCATCGCGCTGTTCCTTTCCGGGCTCGCCTCGGAATCCCGGCCCTACTTGGCGGCGGCGTTCCTGTCGCTCGCGGCCGGCTTCCTGGCTCACTACTCCGCCGGTCCCTTTGCGGTCGCCCTGATCGCGGCCTACTTCTGCTTGCACCGCTCGCGGTGGCGGCAGGGGGCATTCTGGCGTGACAGCGCGGTCTGCGCCCTGCCGGCGGCGGCCCTGCTGGCCACATGGTTTGGCTGGGCGCTGGCAGTGTTTGGCTGGAGGGGAACGTTCCTGACCAACACCTCCGTGGCCGAGTCCACCGGCCATTCGTGGGGGTCTTTCCTGTACGAGAAGGGCTACAACCTGTTCGCCACCCTCGTGCCACACTTTCTGCGCCCGGTGGATTATGGATTCATCGCGCAGGCCAGCCGCCTTGGCCGGATCCGCGACTATTGTTTCCAACTCTACCAGGTGAACCTGCCCCTGATGTTTGGCAGCGTTGGCGGAGTGGTGTTGCTGTGGCTCTTGTGGAAAGCCTGGCGGCAGGCTGTCCCCCAGCCGCCGGCGCCGGGCCGGGGATTCTGGGTCTGGCTGACTGGCAGCACGATCGTGCTCGGAGTGGCGGCGGTGGGTGGCATTGATCAGTGGGGAGTGGCCCATGCCTGCCTGCTGGGACTCGTGATTCTCGGCCTGGCGTTCTTGTCAGCTCATTTATCCGACGCCCCGCGGTGGGTGCGCATCATTTTCCTCGCCGGGCTGGCGCTGGATTTCACGTTCGGGGTGGGCGTTCACTTCTATCTGCAGAATCTCCCTCATCCCTTCCGCGACGCGCTCCGCGGGGGCGGCGCCGCCCTCCTCCATGACTACGGCACCTCCACCCTGGTCAATCTCCAGGCCAAACTGCTGCAGCGGTGTGAGTTTGTCGGCGACTGGCCGATCAATCGCTTCCTGCTGATGGCGCTGCTCGCGTGCCTGTTTGCGCTGGCGGTCAGCCGGCTGTTCCGCGAGCATGTGCCCGCGTGCCCATCGCAATCCTGACTGCCGCGCCGGACCGGCCGCTCGCGGCGCGCGCGGCCAGTGTGGTGCTCCCGGTCCGCGCCGCCCTCTCTCGCCTGTCGTCGCGCGTGCCCGCATTTCGCCTCCACCCGCATCACGCAAACCGGCCATGAGGTAGTCGGCAAACCCGATTCTCCATCATGCCGATCCCGTTCCCTTCCCCCGTGCGCAGGCTGGCGTCCGGACTGGTCTTCGCCGCGGCCACGGCGGCGGTCGCGCTCTGGCTGTGGAGTTGTCTCTGCCGGTTTCCCGTCCACGGCTGGAACGCGATCCGATTGGCGCCCAGTTTCATGTGGTGGGCCGGCGTGACTCCCTACCCCGGACCATCCGCCGGGCCGGTGACGACGTGGATCTACGGTCCGCTTCCGCTCATTCTCCAATGGCCCGCCACGCTCATGGGCGGCGCCACCTCCGCGCTTCTGGCGGCCGGGGTGATCAATCTGCTGCTGGCGGTCGCGCCGCTCGCGGTGGCGATTAGGGCGCAGGCCGCCCCCGCCACCTCCCGGCAGACCCGCCTGGCGGCGCTGCTCTTGACGCTAGCGTGCTGGCCCGCGGTCAACCTCATCTTCTGCCAGGCCGGCAATGCCGCGATTGCCTGCGGCCTGCTGGCGGGCGCGGTGGTGGCCGGCGCGGCGCCGCGCGATTCCGCCCGCCTCTGGACGGCTGCCGCCCTCGCCGCGCTGGCGCTCTGGTCGAGACAAACCGAGCTTGGACCGGTGCTGGGCCAGATCGCCTACCTCGGGCTTCGTCACGGGAGACGCGCGGCGCTCACGCAGACCCTGCGGGCAGCCGCCGCTGGCGGATTCTTTGGCCTCGTTTTCGGCGGCGTGTTCGGAGCGGAGGGACTGATCTACAACATGTTTGTCATCCCGGCGGCCCTTCCCTTCGTCACATTTGCCGACAAGGTGAAGTCTTTGGTCTATACCGGCGATATTGCCGCCTATCTGCTCGCCTACCTGATCGTCCCCGCCGTGGTCGTCGGCGTGCGGGTCCGGCGATTTCTCCACCGCGATCATCCAGCACTTGCACCAGTCCTCGTATTCGCCTGGTCCGTTCCGTTTGATTTGGCCGGCTTTTTCACCGTCGGTGGCAACGTCAATTCGTTTCATGCGGCGGTCTACCTGCTGCCGGCCGCTGCGCTCTGGCTGGTCGAACGCAGTCAGCGCGCGGGCGCCTGGTCAGGGGCCGTGCCCGTGGGGTTGGCCCTCGCGCTGGCCCTCCAAGGCATGCCGCTCGGCCCTTTGCCGATGAAACCCCAGCTGACCGGCCTGCGGCAGGGCGCGGCATTGGCGCGGCAGCTGCCGGGACAAATCTATTTTCCGTGGAATCCCCTCCTCACCTATTTCAGCGACGGCCGGTTCTACCATGTTGAAGACGGCCTGATCACCCGCTCCATCGCCGGTCGGCCGGTGCCGCCCGCGGTGGTGAAGAGCGGCCTCCCGCCGGCGCTGTGCGTGGTCGCGTACCATCGGTACGCCATCGAGAGCTTTGTGCGCGCACTGATTCCTCCCAACGCGAGGCGCGATGCCTTTGGCGAATGGATTCTGTTCTCGTGGCCTCCCCCGGCGGCACGAGCCACGCCCTGAGGTTGCCTCGTCCGGCGCCCCCGCCAAATCTCCCGTCATGCGCGCGCCGCTGCCGACCTTCTTGCGAACACCCATGCCGGCGGCGGCGCTCGGCCTGGCGGCGGTCGCCGTCGGGATTTGGTGGTGGGGCTGCCTTTGCCTGTTCTCGACCGGCGGGTGGAATGCGGTCCGGCTCGCTCCCAGCTTCATGTGGCGCGCGGGCGTCAATCCCTATCCGGGGCCGCTGGCCGGCCCCGTCACCACCTGGATTTACGGGCCGCTGCCGATTCTCCTCGAATGGCCTGCCACGCTCACTCATGACGCCGCCTCGGCTCTGCTGGCTGGTGGAGTCATCAGTCTCGCCCTGCTCGCCGCGCCGACGGTGCTGGCTGTGCTGGCACAGGCCGGGCCAACCACATCATTCACCACCCGGGGCTGGGCCTGCCTTCTCGCCCTCGCCGGCTTGCCGGCCGTCAATCTGGTCTACTGCCAGGCCGACAATGCCGCCGTCGCCTGCGGCCTCCTGGCTGGCGTGCTGCTGACCGGCCCGGCGCCACCCACGCAGACGCGCCTGTGGTTGGCAGCGGCAGCCGCCACGCTGGCCCTCTGGGCGAAACAGACTGAATTGGGACCGGTGCTGGGCCAGATCATCTATCTCGGCCTGCGCTACGGCCGGCGGGCGGCCGCGGCCCAAGCGCTCCGGGCCGCAGCCACCGGCGGGCTCGCTGGTCTGGTCTTTTGCCGTGTGTTTGGAGCGGAAGGGCTGGTCTACAACATGTTCATCCTCCCGGCCGGATTCCCTCTGCTCGAGCCAGCCGCGAAGACCGTGCACCCGCTCTATCTGGGTTTTGTCCTCACCTACGTGGTGGCGCCGGCGCTGCTGGTCGCCCTTCTGGCGCCCCGATTGTTTCGGCGCGACCATCCGGCGCTGGCGCCGGTCCTCGTTTTTGCCTGTTCCCTGCCATTCAATTTCGCCGGTTTCCTCCCCATCGGCGGCAACCTCAATTCCCTTCATGGCGCCGTGTACCTGCTGCCTGCCGCCGCCCTGTGGTTGGCCGCACGACGGCTCCGCCCGGGCCCATGGCCTTGGCCGGCACCAGCGGCGCTCGCCGCGGTGCTGGCCGTGCAGATCGCGAGCCAATGGCCGCTGCCTCTGCACTTGCAGCAAACCGGTCTACGCGAAGGTGCCTCCCTGGCCCGGCAGTTGCCGGGGGAGATCTATTTTCCGTGGAACCCGCTGCTCACTTTCTTCAGCGAAGGTCGATTCTACCATGTGGAGGACGGCTTGATCACGCGATCCCTGGCCGGCCGGCCGGTGCCTCCTTCCGTGGTGAAGGCCTACCTGCCGCCGAGAATGTGTGTCGTCGCCTATCACCGGTACGCCATCGATGGCTACGTCCGTGGCCTGATCCCGGTTGATGCCAAGCGGACCGCCTATGGCGAATGGATTTTGTTCTCCTGGCCGCCGCCCGCTGTGCCCTGAGATTGCCTAATCCGCCGCCGCCACCAAGCCTTCTGCCATGAGCGTCTCGCCGCCGTCCGTCCCCCGAACGCTGGGAATGGCCGCGGTTACTGCCGGAGCTGTGGCTGCGGCGGCCCTCTGGCTGTGGTCGTGCTGGTGCATCTTTCCGGTGAGCGTCTGGAACGACGTGCGGCTCGCGCCGGCCTTTGCTCTCGCCCGCGGCGTCCCGCTCTATCCGGGTGCGACCAGCGGCGCCGTCAGCACCTGGATCTATGGCCCGCTCCCCGAACTGCTCCTGTGGCCCGCGACCTTGGCGGCCAGCGCCAGCCGTGCTCTGCTGGTGGCGGGGGCGATCAATATCGTCACGACCGTGGCCGCCATCGCCTTGGTGTGTGCCGCGTGGCCGGCGCCGGCGGGATACCACCTGACCCGGAGCGATCGCCTCCTGGCCGTGGCCTTGGCGATCGCGCTGTGGCCGAGGGCGTCATGGCAATATTTGCAGGCCGACAACGTCACCGCGGCATGCGGCCTGATCGGCAACCTGCTCCTGATGCGGGCGCGGGGTCCGGCCGGGCGTTGGGGTGCCGCCGTCTTTGCCATCGCCGGTCTGGCCTGCAAACAAACGTCAGTCGGTGTCGCCCTCGCGCAGATCATCTGGCTTGGTGTCACGATTGGCCGGGCGGAGGCTCTGCGTCATCTCGGCCGCTGCGTGATCGCCGGGGTGCTGTGCGCCCTCGCCATCGGGCTGGGCCTCGGGTGGGACGGCGCTTGGCTGAATCTCTTTGCGCTGCCCGCCCGCCTTCCGTGGACGGCGGAGATCGTGCGGCGCTGCCTTGATCTCGCCCCCGAGCTCTCCATCCATTTGGCGCTGCCGGCGGTGATCATGGTCACGTGGCGCAGCGCCTTCTGGCGGCGCGAGTCCGTGCTGCTGCTGCCGGCGCTGGCGTGGCTGTGTGCCTTGCCCCCGGGTGCAGCGTCCTTGCTGAAAATTGGCGGCACCATCAATTCGCTGCAGAGCCTGGCGTACTGGCTTCCGCCCGTCCTCATCGCCGCCCTCGCCGCCGCCCGGCGGCTCCGCGCTTCCGCCTGGATTGTTCCGGGTGTGGCGCTCGCCAGTCTCGCGATCTGCGTCGCGCGCCTGGCGGCCACCTCGGACCATCCCTGGCGCCCGCTCACCACGCACTACCGACAGGCCGAGGTGCTGGCCCAATCCTTTCGCGGCGAGATCTGGTTCCCCTGGAATCCCCTCATCACCATCTACGGCGAGAACCGGTTCTACCATGTCGAGGACGGGCTCTACGTGCGCTTTCTGGCGGGCCGCCCGCTTTCGCTCGCGCACGCCCGCGCCTGCCTGCCCGCCCGCATGTGTGTGATCGCTCTCCCCCGGGGCGGCACCGACTGGGGCCTCGCGCTGCAGTTCCTTCCCCCCAACGCCCGGCGGGCGGAGTTCGGTTTGTGGACCCTCTACTCCTGGCCCGCCGAGCCACCGGCCGGGCCCGCCGCCCCTTCACCGCGAAGTTGATTTCTCCCCGCCAGCCTCAAGAATCCCCTTCATCGTGCCCCTTCCCGCGATCGCCATCGTCATCCCGGTCTACAACGAGGAACCGGTATTGCCGGAGCTCTTCCGCCGCCTCGCGGCGGTTTTCGATCGCGAACCCGCCTGTGTCTGGTCGGCGATTCTGGTGAACGATGGCAGCCGGGACCGGTCCGCCGCCCAGATTGTCGAGCAGCACGCGCGTGACCCGCGGTTCAAATTGGTGGACCTCTCGCGCAACTTCGGATTCCAAAGCGCGCTCGCCGCGGGTCTGGCCGCCGCCGCCAAAGCCGACGCGGTCGTCACGATGGACGCCGACCTGCAGGATCCGCCCGAACTGATCCCCCAACTCGTGGAAGCCTGGCGCGGCGGCGCGGAGGTCGTCCGGGCCGTCCGGCGCAGCCGCCGCGAGACGGGCCTGCGGCGGGTGGCCTTTGATTTTTTCCACCGAGTTTTCGGCGTGCTGTCCGATTATCCGATCGAGCCCAACTCGGGCACCTTTGGCTTGCTGGGCCGCGCGGCCATCGAGGCATTCAACCAATTGTCTGAGCGCAACCGGTACTTCCCCGGCCTCCGTGCTTGGGTCGGCTTTCCTCGGGCTGACGTCTACTATGACCGGCAGGAACGGGCGGCCGGTCAACCGCAGCAGACGTTCAGCCGGCTGGTGCGGTACGCGCTGGACGGCATCTTCAGCTTCTCCTACCTGCCGCTGCGGTTTTTGACCTACACCGGCCTGTTCATCGCGCTGTTGGGTTTCGCGGTCGGGCTGTTCTTCGTGGTGCGCCGCCTGCTGGGAATCGAGATCGCCCAGACGGGTTTCACCACGACGGTCACGCTCTTGCTCTTTCTCGGCGGGGTGCAGCTGATCGGCATCGGCATCCTCGGCGAGTACCTCGGGCGGATCTACGACGAGGTCAAGCACCGGCCCGCCTATATCGTCAAACGCAAGACCGGCTTTGAGTAAGCGCGTCCTGCAGGTTGGTGCCGGCATCGCGCTCGCCGCCGCGCTGGCGCTGGCCGGGTACTGGCTGCTGTTCTCGGTGTTCATGGTCTATGACGATGAAGGGTACGTGCTCATTTCCCTGAAAAATTTCGCCGCCGGGGGTGCGCTTTATGACCAGGTCTATTCCCAATACGGGCCGTTCTTCTTCCTCGTCGGCGACGCCTTGCACCGGCTGACCGGTCTCGCTTGGACGAACACCCTCGCTCGCTGGATCACGCTTCTCAATTGGTGGGGGACCGCCACCATCTGTGCCTGGCTCGTCTGGCGGTTCACCCGTTCGCTCGCGCTGACCCTTTTTACCGGGGCGGTGGTCTTTGCCTACCTGTGGATCATGGTGAATGAGCCCATGCATCCCGGAGGCTGGTTGGGGTTGGTGGTCGCGCTGCTGGCTTGGGGGGGCGCGGAAACACTGGCCTCGAGCCGGTGGCAGCTATTCGCCGCCGCGGCTGGTGCGACGGGCGCCGCCGCCGCCCTCATCAAGATCAACGTCGGCGGGTGCCTGTGGCTGGCCGCCGCCGCTTGGTTGCTCCTGCACACCCCGGCCGCCGCGCGTTGGGGGCGCTGGATTCTGGCGCTGCTCTTCGCATGTCTCCCCTTTGCGCTGATGCACCCGCTGTTGGCGGCCCCGTGGGTGCGACTCCTTGCCCTCACCTTCGTCGTGGCCATGCTGGGTGTGCTGCTCGTGGCACGGCCGGTCGCACCCGTCGCGCGAGGTCGGGTATGGCTCGTTTTCTTGGGGGCTTCCGCTTTGGCCACAGCGATGATCTGCGGATTGACCCTGACCCGCGGCACCAGCCTCGCCGGGCTGTTCACGGGCATCATTCTGGATCCGCTCAAACATCCCGGCGTGTTCTCGTTCAGTTTCGCTTGGCGGGTGGGCGCCGCGCCCTCGCTGCTGGTCGGCCTGGCCGTCTGCCTGCTGTCCGTGCGATGGGGTGAGGACGAGCGATTCTGCCGCGGCGTCGCATGGATTCGCCTGGGACTGCTCGCGGCCGCCCTGCTTTCACCCTTGAAATTGATACCCACCGGTCTGGCGGCATTCGGGATGTCCTACGGGGTGGGCGCCGCCGGACTCCTGGCCCTGCCGCTCCGGCGCACCGCGACCGCCCCCGTCCGCCTGTGGCTGGCCTTGATGCTCGGGCTGCAGCTGCTGCACGCCTTTCCGATCGCGGGCAGTCAGATCAACTGGGGCACTTTCCTCTGGATCCCGCTGCTGGCCTTGGGCGTGGAGGAGGCGGTCGTCGTGCTCGCCGAGCAGCCGCGCCGCCAGTTCCGCTGGCTGCGTTGGGCGGCCAACGGCGTCTTGCTCGCCGTGGCCATCGTTGTCGCCGGACGGCTGGTCAGAGCCGGCTGGGGCAACCATCAGAACGGCGAGCCGCTGCGGCTGCCCGGCGCCGAGGACATCATCCTGCCGGACGACACGTCCTTCGCGCTGCGCATCATGACCGAGAACGCCTGCGCACATGGCGACCTGCTCTTCAGCCTGCCCGGCGTGTTCAGCTTCAACCTCTGGTCGGGCCTGCCCACCCCCACGCTGGCCAACGCCACGCATTGGTTCTCCCTGCTCTCTCCCCGCCAGCAAGATGCGATCCTCGCCCGGCTCGACCAGTCGCCCCAGGCCTGCCTGATCGTGCAGATGGACACGTTGAACTATCTCGTCGACCACGGCTTTTCCCCCCGCGGCAAGCTGGCGGATTATGTCTTCCAGACTTTCCAACCGGCCTTCGAGGTGGATCACTACGCGTTCTGGGTGCGGCGCGGCCGATCGGTCGCGCCCCTTTCGACAGGCACGCTGCGACCAAACGCGGGGGCACCCGTGAAACAACGGCTCGAACTCGTGCTGGCCACCGCGGGTGACCGGGTTGCCATGATCGAGCTCTGGGAGATGGGCCGCCCCGCGCGAAGCCACCGATTGACGCTGTCCGCGGCTAATGCCACGCTCGATGTCACGCCCGTCGCCCCCACGGGGGACCCCTTGGGTGCCCCTCAGGCGCTTGCATGGTCCACGCCCCTCCCCTCCCGCATGATCCGCCTGAGCGCCACGTTCCACGGCGAGGTCGGGGCGGCGGAGAGGCTCCTCGCCTTTGTCATCGATCCTCAGGGCCGGCGCATCGCCGCGGCCCGGGTGCTCCGCTGAACGGCCCGCGCTGTCCGTCCCGGCCCCTCTGCGCATTCATGGAGATGACCCTGTCTTCCCTTGAGTAAATCCTTCCTGAAGATCTTCATCGGGCTCTTGCTCTTCGCGGCGCTGGCGCTGGCGGGATACTCGCTGCTGTTCGCGACGTTCATGCTCTACGACGATGAGGGCTATGTGCTCGTTTCGCTCAAGAACTTCGCCGAGCACGGGTCCCTCTACGACAAGGTCTACTCGCAATACGGACCGTTCTTCTACGTCTTCTACGACGCGTTGCACCGTCTGCTCGGATTCGGGTGGACCAACACCGCCGGCCGCTGGATCACGCTGATCAACTGGCTGGGAGCCACCGGCGCGTGTGTTCTGCTTGTGTCGCGTGTGCGCGCCGCCTGGCCGGTCGTGCTCTTCGTCCTCGTCGACGTATTCACCTACCTGTGGATCATGATCAATGAGCCGATGCATCCGGGAGGCGTGATTATCCTGGTGGTGGCGGTGGCGGCCTGGCTGGGCTGGGAGGCCCTGCGGAGGGAGCGGATGACGGCGTTCGCTCTGATCACCGGGATCGCGGGGGCCCTGCTCGCCCTCGTGAAAATCAATGTCGGTGGCTTTCTCGTTCTCTCCGCCGGCGCCTGGCTGCTACTCGCCACCCCCGGGCCGCTCGCGGCCCGCGCCCGACAGTGGTTGCCGTGGCTCGGACTCCTGGTGCCCGTCCTGCTGATGCGCGCGCTCCTCGAACAAACTTGGGTGCTGACCTTCGCGATCATGGCCGGCTTGGCCATTGCCTCCGTGCTGCTGGCGGTCGCCCCCGTCGCCGCAACCGTGCCGGTGCGGCGCGGGCCGTGGCTGGCGTTTGTGGGCGCGGGCGTCCTCGTCGCTGCCGGCATTGCCGGACTGGTTTTGCTTCGCGGCACGAGTTTTTCCGGCCTCATCCACGGCGCCTTCACGGCTCCGCTGCAGCAGCCCGCCGTCTATGCGTTTTCCGTCCGTTGGCGGCCGGGCGTCCCGCTCATCGCCCTCGGCGGCCTCCTCTTGATGCTGGCCGCCCGTCGCCGGCCCGACGATCCCCGTCTGATCCGCGCGATCGCGTGGATCCGCCTCATCGCCACGCCGCTCTTCCAACTCACCCTGCTGCCGTCGCTCTCAGCGAGCCAGGCGGCCATCGGGCTCTGTTACGGTGTGCCCCTTGCCGGAGTGTTTGCCTGGCCGCTGGTCCGCTCCGGGCCGGTCACCACGGCTTCGGCCCGGGCGCGCGGCTGGCTCGCGCTGCTCTTGGTCTTCCAATCGTTGCATGCCTATCCGGTCGCCGGCAGCCAGCTCAATTGGGGTACCTTCCTCTGGGTGCCGCTCATGCTCCTCGGCGCCGAGGAGGCGCTGACCTGTTTGCTCGCCGGCCGCCGGGCGCAGACGGTGATTCGGGTGACCATGCTCGCCGGCGGCCTGCTCACCGTGCTTGCCGGTTATGTCACGTATACGCTCGCCCGCATCGCGTGGTCCTACCGGCAGAACGGCGAAGCGCTCGGCTTGCCGGGGGCCGAGCACATCAGTCTCCCCGCGGACATCGCCTCGGCCTTGCGGATCATCACCGAGAACGCCCGGGTACACGGCGACATGCTCATGAGTCTGCCCGGTTCGTACAGCCTCAATCTCTGGTCGGGCCTCCCCACGCCGACGCTGGCCAATGTCACGCATTGGTTCTCCCTCCTCAGCGCCGAACAGCAACAGGCGATCATCCGGCGGCTGGAGGCTTCGCCGCGCCCGATCTTTGTCGTGCAGCATAACATCCTGAGGAGCCTCCTGGAAAACGGCTTCCACCCCACGGGACCCTTGATGACCTACCTGCGCCGCGCCTATCACCGCGCCTTCGCCGTCGAGGGGTACACCTTCTGGGTGCGCAATGGGCGCAGCATCGCTCCGCTCGCCACCGGCCGTCTGCTCCGCCCCGCCAACGCGCCGCCGGAGATGCGGTGCCTCGAACTCACCCTGGCGCCCTGTCCGCGCGATGTCGCCGCGGCCGAGATCTGGGACGTCGTCGACCAGCCGTGGCGGGTTCTGACGCTCGGCCCCGCCACGGCATTGGCCGAGGTCACCCCGTTGTCCTTGGAGGGCACCGCGACGGCGCCGGCGCGCCGGGCTTCATGGCCGCTCATGCTCCACGAAGTGAACCGGCTGGCGCTCTGTTTTATTCCGCTGCGGCCGCTCCCGTCTGACCACCGGCTCTGCGTTGTCCTGCTCGCTGCTGACGGCACCCGGGTGGGATTCGCCCGCGTGCTGCCGGCCAACGCGTTTGAACTGCCCCCGGGCGGCGCCCCCTTCACGCCGGCGCCGAAAGTCACCGGCGGCGGGCCACCAGCAGCAGACTGACCCCGAACGGCAACGGCAGGCGAAGGAAGCCGGTGCCGACAAAGATCCGCCGGAGGAGCGCGTTGACCCACGCGGCTGGCTCCTGGTCCTCCGCCCGCACGCTTGCGGCTCCGTGGGGTTGGGAAAACCAGCGCCGCCACTTGCGCAGGAGCCACACGGCCGGATAGGCGGCAACATTGGTGTAATTCACGTGCACCACCTCCCAATGCGTCGGGGGAAACAGCGCGCGCAACTGCGGCCGGGAGTAACGCCGGTAGTGATGGAGGGCCTCATCCCAATCGCTCCACAGCGCCATGCCCGCCGGCACGGTGATCACCGCCAGCCCTCCTGGGACGAGCAGCCGGTGGAATCCTCGGACCACCATCGCGGCATCGGGCACGTGTTCCAGCACATCAAGGGCGGTTACGTACGTGAGCGCGCCTTCGGGCAGCGGCACCTGGTCGCCGGAGAGACAGAGGATCTGCTCGGGCCGAAACCGCTGGCGCAGGATGCGCAGCGCCTCTTCATGGTCATCGAGCACGAGCACCCGGCAGCAGTCCTCCATCTCCTTGGCGAAAATGCCGGTGCCGGCCCCGCAGTCCAGCAGCACGTCGCCGGCCCGCGGCGGCCGCGTCCGTTGAATCCAGCCGCGGACCAGCTCGCGCTTGCCGGCGTAATACCAATGGGTGCGCTCCACCCGTTCCAGATTCGCGTACTCCTCCGCATTCATGATCCACAAGGCCGACGGCGCTGTGCAGTTCCTGCTTGTGACGAGCGTCGCCCGCGACCGATACTGTGTCCACGCTTTTGTTGCTCGCCGCATGAAGCCGTTTCCACTGCCTCCCGTGGTTGTGACCGCCACGGTTGCCGCGTTGCTGGCGCTCCATTGGTGGCTGGGCGTCAGCGCCACCTTTGCCAAGAGCGTCACCTCCGACGAGACGGCGCACCTCACCGGCGGCTACAGCTACTGGCGGTTCAACGACTACCGGCTGCAGCCCGAAAACGGCAATCTGCCCCAGCGCTGGGGGGCGCTGCCGCTGCTGCTGGAGAAACCGCGCCTCGAGCCGGCGGAGGAGCCCGAATGGTGGTCGCTCTCCCATGTATGGCTGATCAGCCATAAGTTCTTCTTCGCGTCCGGCAACAACACCGACTTCATGCTTGCGACCGCGCGCGCCATGATGGCCGGCTGGAGCGTGGCGACCGGCCTGCTGGTCTTCGCCTGGTCCCGCCGCCTGTGGGGAGACGGCGGAGGGCTGTTCTCGCTGGCGCTCTACGCCCTGTCCGCCACCACTCTCGCGCACGGACCCCTGGTGACGTCCGACATGACCGTGACCTTTTGCCTGCTGGCGGCCACCGGCGCCTTCTGGCGGCATCTGCAACGCCTCGATGTCGGGAGCCTGGCCGTCAGCCTCGGTGCCACCGCCCTAACCTGCGTGGCGAAGTTCTCCTTCCTTCTGCTGGTACCGGTCTACGCCCTGCTGATCCTCTGGCGAGTCGCCGAGCCGGCACCCCTGCCAGGGGTGTGGCGCGGCCAGCCGCGCACCTTCCCGGGCCGGGGGGCGCGGTTCGGGGTGCTCGCGGCGTCCGCCTTGCTGCACGGCGTGGCGGCTTGGGTGGTGATCTGGGCGTTCTTCGGCTTCCGCTACTCCGCCTTCGCGCCGGACCTGCCTCCGGGGTGGAAATTCTACCTGCCTTGGCAGGTTGTCCTCCCTGATTCCGGATTCTGGCGCGATCTGATTTCGGTGGCGCGTCAATGGCACGTGCTGCCCGAGGCTTTCCTGCAGGGTTTCGCCTATGTGCGGTATGCGGCGGCGGAGCGAGGCGCGTTCCTCAACGGCGACTATAGCAACACCGGCTGGGTGACGTTCTTCCCCTACGCCTTCCTGGTGAAATCGTTTCTGGCCGAACTCGGGGTTTTTGCGCTCGCTGTTGGCGTCGCCGCCGCGCACTGGCGGCGCGCAAACGTTCGAAGTATTCTGGGGGATTTGCGCCGCGGAGCCCCGCTGCTGGTTCTGTTCGTGATCTACTGGGCGTTCTCGCTCGCCAGCCATCTCAACATCGGACACCGCCACATTCTGCCAATCTATCCGATTCTTTTCATCCTCGCGGGGGTGATTGTCCGGCCGGCGGCGCACCGGTGGCTGTGCGGTGCCGCGGGGGCGTTGGTCGCGCTCGCCGCGGTGGAGAGCATGGTCATCCGTCCGCATTACCTCGCCTATTTCAACGCGCTCGCGGGAGGCCCTGCCAACGGCTGGCGCCACCTCGCCGACAGTTCCCTCGACTGGGGGCAGGATCTGCCTGGCCTGGCACAATGGGTCCGCAGCCACCGCCAGCCGAACGAGACCGTGTACGTGGCGAACGCGGGCCAGAGCGATTTCCGTTATGAGGGGATTCCGGCGGAACCGCTGGCGCCCTATTACTACCACTATCAACCGCGCCGCTGGCAGAAGCTGCAGCCGGGTCTCTATTGCGTGAGCGCGACGCAGCTCGATGACGTCTACAGTCCGTTTCGCGGTCCATGGATCCCCGCGCGTGAAGCCGCCTACCAGCGGCTCCGCCTGCAGCTCAGCGACGAAATGGCGGCCGGGCGACGCGACACGCTGATCGCGGAGTTCGGCGAAGGGCCCAGCAAACTCCTGTGGGACCTTGACCGCCTCCGGTTCGCGCGCCTTGCCCAATACCTGCGCCTGCGGCGGCCGGACGCCATGGTCGGCTACAGTATCCTGATCTACCGACTGTCGCGTGACGAGGTACACGCCGCGGAGGACGGCACCGCGACCGAATTGGCGGATGTGATGGAGCGGGCCCTTCAGGGGCGCTGACCAAGGCGGCCGAACCGGCTGGGGCGAATCCTACGGCAGCTGGCGGAGCCAGTCCACCAATTGGTCGGCATCCACGCTGGCGGCGATCGAGGTGATCTTCTTCGCTTCAGCGAGCTTCTTGCGCTCCTTGGCCCAAGCCAAAAGCTTCGGCTCATCGACCCCAATCACCCGGCTCATGCGAACAAGATAAGGAGGAGCGAACGCTTTTTCCTCGATGGTTTCGAGTTGGATGCCCGGCCCCAGATCGTCTTCGGCCGAAACAAACCGCTGATTTGGCGCCAGATCGAGTCCCACTCGCTGCACAACAATGATCTCGTCGAAGCTGTGCCGCCGATAGTGGTAGAGAAACGCCTCCGGTCGCAGCGAGAGCGCCGTCGGATTGATGCTGGATTTCCGGTAGAGAAACCACTGCAAGCCGGCATTGTTGTCGATGGCCAGCACGGATTTTGCGCCCAACGCCCGGATGCGGCCGCCGAGCCAGTTGGTCGTGCGAGCGGCGAAGTTCTCCTCCGTATAACGGTGCATGGCCGAAACCGGGACGGTGACGCTCACGAGGTAAGCCAGCACGATCCCAATCAGGATCGACCAACGCAGGCGGTGACCGATGAGCCGTGGCACAACAAAGACAAATGCCAATATCAGCAGGATATGCGCCGGCAGACTCAGGCGCCGAATGATGGGGTCATCCCAGCGACCCCAGAAATAGCAGAGCATCAGGCCGGTGTGGACCAGCAGCCCGATAATAAAAATGCAGAAGGCGGCCATCGCGGGCTCCAGGGCGAAGATCTCCTGGTGGTGTTTGTAGAGCGTGAGGACGAAGAAACCCACCCCGACGACACCCAGCAACGCGACCAGCCACGAACTGGGCTGTGTGCCGTCAAAACTGAAGAAGAAGTTCAGCGCGTGTCCCACATTGTCGTAAAAATACTGCGGCCCGAAGGGCTGGGTCGCTCCGGCGACGTCGTTCAGCTGCCAACTGGCCTGGGAAAGATTGAAGACGTTATGCTGCAGGGGCAGGAGCAGCAGCAGGAACGGCGTGAGGATCACCGGCCACGGCAGATCCACCCGGTGCTCGCGCCACCATACGTAGGCAATCGTGGCACCGACGGGCAGCACGAAGACGGCCGATTCATAGCGCACCTGGGCCAGCAGCACCCCGGAGAGGACGAAAGCGCACAGCCGATCGGTGGTCGGGCGCTCAGCGTAGCGCAGGCCCAGCCACATCGAGAGAACAATCATCACCATGTTCAGAAGCTCAAACCCGCCGCCGGTGGCGTTCTGCGCAACCAAGGGAACGGCGCAGACCAGCAACACGGCGGCTACACCGGCCGGCGGTCCGCCCAAACGGCGGCCCAACAAGAAGAACAGGGTCGTGAGGGCGAGGCTGAGCAGCGCATTGAGGGCGAACACATTGGTCACGCGGTAACCCGAGAGATCGTGCACCAGTGAGACAAGGAAAGGGAAGAGAAGCGGGCGCTTGTCCACGTAGACATTCAGGGGTGTGAAGTTCCCGGCATAGTCGTAGCCCCGCACCACCACGGCGGCCTGTCGCTCAAAGTGCATCTCCATTGCGGTCGATCCGAGTACCACCTCATCGGCCACGATCTTGAACTCATGGCGTTCGTGGAGATGGAGAAACACTGCCATGCCCAAGACGAAGAGGGCCGCCTTCCCCCATCCGGGGGAGACCGCCAACGATGCGCCCTCGGCCCGCAGGCTGCGGGCGAAGTACCACGCAAAGAGGACAAAACCAAGCAACACCAGCCAATAGCCGCCGTGCCGGACGAGGCCGACCGCCTGGGCCGGGGTAAACGTCACAAAGCCCACGACCAGCGAGAGCAGGGTGACCAGCACCAACAATACCATTCGCTTCGACATGAACAAAAAAGCCGCCCGCAGTATCTGCGGGCGGCCTCGCAATTGAAAACCAAAAACTTACTGGGCGTACGTAAGCGTCCGGGCGCCCGCAATGCCGGTGACGGTGATCTCGACACCCTGCGTGTAGGTGGCCGGATAGGCTTCGTTCGCGACGGTGTTCAGGGCCTTGATGTAGGCCGAAGAGCCGACGAGCGACGTAATGCCCGCAGTGGACGTGCCGTTTTCCAGGAAGTACTGGTCAGCCGCCGCACCGAGTTGGCGCATGTTGTTCAACACGGCCTTGTCCTGCGAGCTGGCGCGCACCTTCTGGAACGCGGGAATGGCCATCGCGGCGAGCAGGCCGATGATGACCACCACGATCATGATTTCAACCAAGGTGAAGCCCTTGTTGGAGCGAATGAGTTTGTTCATATGATCGATGATATCTGCTGATTATGGTTGGATGATAAAAGCCGCCTCGGAATGAGGACAGCAAGTGCAAGCGCATTACAAAAACTTGTCACCAGCAAGGGGAAACTTATCAAAAGGCTGTAAAATCGGGAGGAGCCCCGAGGTACTCAGTTGCCCTGCCGGCGCTCCTTCCGGCCTCTTTGAATCTCATATGGTTCAAGGGATTGCCGATCCGCTTCGTTCGGCGATACAGCGCCCCGAAAAAAAAACTGCCCGTTTGTCGGCGGGCGGTCTGCTATTACTGGACTTTGTATTATTGGGCGTACGTGAGCGTCCGCGCGCCTGCGATGCCGGTCACGGTGATTTCGATCCCCTGCGTATACGTCGCCGGATATGCCTCGTTCGCGACGGTATTCAGGGCTTTGATGTAGGCTGACGAACCGACAAGCGATGTGATGCCCGCTGTGGACGTTCCGTTCTCCAGAAAGTACTGGTCGGCGGCAGCGCCCAGTTGTCGCATATTGTTCAACACGGCCTTGTCCTGCGAATTGGCGCGGACCTTCTGGAACGCGGGAATGGCCATCGCGGCGAGCAGGCCGATAATGACCACGACAATCATTATCTCGACAAGGGTGAAGCCCTTGCTGAAGTGCATTGCTTTATTCATGGGAGGATAAGGTAGACGGATTATGGGATGGATAGGTTCAAGGCTCCCCGAGGAGAGAACAAGGATCGCAGGGTAGAAATCCGCGCCGAAACGACAAGTTGGAAGTCATAAAATACCTATGAAATCCTGCTGGTCGCAACGGCGGAATCCATGCGGCGCTACGCAGAACGCTACAATATGCAGGCGTCAAATTCCACTCCGCTCCCTACAAAGAGGGTCGGCTGTCGATCCACACTGCGGCAGGGTCCCCTTGGAATTCCCGCCTGCTTCCTGCTCTGGCGACGCCGCCTTTTCGCGCGGCTCCCTCTAACCTGTTCCGACTCAGCGGCCCCTCACAGGGCTGCTTCGCTTTGCCGTGCGCTTCCTGGTTAAAAGCTCGGATACAGGCACCCGGAGCGCGTCACGCCAGAGCATTTCGAGCCGGTACTTGGCCCGATTCTCCGCCGTGAATAGATGGATCATGATCTCGAACGCATCGAACACGGTCCAGCCGCTCCCCTGGGTGTTCTCCATGCCGACGATCGGCACTCGGGCGCCGTCGAGCGCCTTCTCGAGTTCAATCCGGAGCGCCCGCAGATGTGGCTCCGAGGTGCCTGTCGCCAGGACGAGATAATCGGTGATGGAGGATTGGTCCCTGACGTCCAGCACCCGCAGGTCCTCCGCCTTCTTGTCGTCAAGGATGCGGACCACCAACTTCAGCAGTTCCCGTGGCTTGGCAGCATGTCGTTTGCGGACGGCGGATTGGCTCATGCAACTTATCGGTAGAGTCTGTGGGCTTCGATGTAGGCGATGACCTTCTGCGGACAGAAATAATGCAACGAAAATCCCCGCCGGACGCGCTCCCGCAATTCGCTCGAACTGATTTCAATCAGATGGCCGTCACAGCGGCGCAGGCGCAACCCGGGAATATCAGGTGTCTCCTTTGCCGGATGCCCCGGCCGCTCCAGAAAAATGAATTCAACCATCCCTGCCAGTTCCCGGATATTCTTCCATAGATTCAGCCTGGGCAACTGGTCTCCGCCGATAATCCAAAACAGCTCATCCCGCGGATAGCTGGCGCGAAAATGCCGCACGGAATCAACGGTGAAACTCACGCCTCCCCGCCGCAACTCCACGTCCGAGATCTCAAATCGCTTGTCCCACTCGATGGCCGCGTGGAGCATGCTCAACCGATCCTCCGGACTCGATTGCACCTCCTGGGGTTTGAGTGGCGCCTGCGCGGCGGGCACCAGCACAATACGATCGAGCCGATACTGCTCGTAGACGTCCTGCGCCGCCAGCAGGTGGCCGAAGTGCACCGGGTCAAAACTGCCGCCTAGTAATCCGATCTTCAAGGCAGTCGTCCGTCGTGCGGGTCAGGGGTTCATGCGAAGCTGGCTGGGGCGGATCATCTCACCGGGGACGTTCCCACACCTAAAAAGGATTCCTCGGCGAGCAAGGCGAAACGCCGGGCGTGCGCAACGCCGTCCTGGACACCGCGGTGGCTTGTGCGCTCCAGTGATCCGGCGAGGAGCCAGCAGCCACGCCTGGTCATCACGGGTTTCGTGGGCTCGCCCACCTCTCCGCCTGGTGCGTGCCCGGGTTCGCCAGGGCTCCGCCGGCGTCGCGAACGGCCGTCAGCATTCATCTTCCGATCAACGTTGATCATGTACCCGTCAACCCCCGGGGAATCCTCACCGTTGGGGCGTCTTTGGATATGGATTGAACGCGGACAATGCCGCCGGCCCTCCCGCGGATTTGTATTTGCCGCGGCCCATCAGAACCCGGATCTTCGCCGGTATCGTGACGATCTGTGCAGCCACCATGATGGCCCAGCCCAGTGACACCGACGCCGCGCGCTGCAGCCGTTCCCCATCATGAACCGCCTCCTCGCCCGGATGGCGCACCCGCGCGCCATCGCCATGTGGGATTTTTCCTGGCTCGAACGCCGCTGGCCAGGCGCGGGGTACGAGGATCCAGCCGGAGCGCTCGATGAACTGGCGGAGCGGGGCTACGATGCCGTTCGGATCGACGCGTATC
>DATIWI010000246.1:0-8141 GCA_035519475.1 Opitutaceae bacterium | reverse complement strand
CTGCCCCTCGCCATCCACGATGTCGCCCTCGGCGTAAACCACGGCGATCTGGTTCGGCCGGCTGCCGAAGCCGGCCGCCGGATCCGGCGTGATGCCCGCATAAGCGGCCAGATTGATCTGCTTGAACGGCTCCGTCGTGCCTTTCCGGCGACCCGTCTTCACCTTCAGCTCATCGATGATCTCGTCGCGGTACGCGGTGCGATCGATCAGCTTGTGCGTGACCGCGCTGGACGCGGAGATCACGCCCTCCGCGTCGACCGTGCGCTGGACGTCAGCCGGCGCGAGATGGCGGCTGGCGGCGATGTCACCGATCAGGTCGGTCCAGACGTCGCCCAGCAGCTTCTGGAGGTCCTCGCGGGCCTCGGGGCTGAGGTCCTTCCGCGTGTAGGGCTCGACGGCCGACTTGTATTTGCCGACGCGGGTCACCTGCACGCCGACGCCGAACTTCTCGAAGGCCCCCGCCAGGAACAGCGGCGTGGTGGACAGCCCCGGCATGAGGATGAGGCCAAAGGGATCGACGACGACGTCGCTGGCGACCGAGGCGAGGTAGTAGTCGCGCGTCGTCGCGAAGTTGAGGTAGGCGACCACGGGTTTGCCCGAGGCCTTGAAGGCCTGCAGGGCGGACCGCACCTCCTTGAGCGCCCCATAGCCCGCGCCGTAGCCGACCGGGCGCACGTTGCCCGTGATCAAGAGGCCGGAGATGCGGCTGTCGCGGGCGGCGGCCCGCAGGGCGCGCGTGACGGTGCGGAGTTGCAGCGTGCGGATGCGATCCCCGCCCAGGAACGGGGCGAACACCGTGCCGTCGAACTCCTGGGGCGCATCCTTGATGTTGGCGGAGAGATCGAACACGAGGTAGGAGCCCGACTCCACGGTGACGGGCGGGCGTTGTCCCAGCGACACCAGCGCCAGCAGCAGCACCAAGCCGAGGAACGCGCACCCGCCAAAGAAGATGACCAGCGCAACCAGGGCTCCGAGCAGGGAGGTGAAGAAATTCTTCATGGACATCCACCGTAACTCCTTCGCGCGTCCCAGCCAATGAAAAGATGATCAGCGGCACGCCAGCCTTGCAGGCGGTCGCCCGCCTGCGATAGTCTGCGGCCCGCTTTCCTTCCGCGGGTTTCTGCGTTGGTTATGTGTTGCCGGCGCCCGCCGTCCTCATGAACGAGCCCAAGAAAGATCTGCTCACGACCAACCGCAAAGCCCTGACCATCAATCTGGAGGAGGCGCGTTACGGCACGATTGCCGAAATCGGCGCCGGCCAGGAGGTGGCGCGCCATTTCTTCCAGGCCGGCGGTGCCTCCGGCACGATCGCCAAGACGATCTCGGCCTACGACATGGCGTTCAGCGACGCGATCTACGGCAAGGCGCCCCGCTACGTTTCGCGCGAGCGGCTCCTCACCATGCTCGACCACGAATACCGCCTGCTGGAGGAGCGGCTGGCCGAGGCGCGCGGGGCCCGCACCGCCTTCTTCGTCTTCGCCGACACGGTGGCGACCCTGAACTTCAAGGGCGACAACGAGGCCCATGGCTGGATGGGCATTCGTTTCCAGATCCATCCGCAGGAGCCGCCCAACGACATCCTGCTGCACGTGCGGATGTGGGACAAGGAGATGGTGCTCCAGCAGGAGGCCCTCGGCATCTTCGGGGTGAACTTCATCTACGGCGCGTTCTACCTGCGCACCTCGCCCGAGAAATTCATCCGCTCGCTGGTCGACAACCTCAGCACCGACCGCATCGAGGTCGACATGCTCAAGTTCGCCGGTCCGGCCTTTGCCCAGGTCGACAACCGGCTGCTGTCGCTCGTGCTCGTGCAAACCGGATTGACCAACGCCGTCATGTTCGGTCCGGACGGCGACGTCCTGCAGCCGTCGGAAGTCCTGCACAAGAAGGCCATCCTGGTCGAACGCGGCAGCTTCCGGCCGGTCACCAGCGTCAACGTGGACATGCTCAGTTGCGCCACGGCGCAGTTCCTGCAGGAGCCGGCGGTCAAGGCGAAGCCGGTCATGGTGCTGATGGAAATCACGATGAACAACCTGCTGGCCTCGGGCCAGCTCGACGCCGTGGATTTCCTGGCGCGCGTCGATCTGCTCGGCGCCATCGGCTTCACCGTCCTCATCTCCAACTACCCCGAGTTCTTCCGGCTGACATCCTATTTCCGCCGCTACACCAAGGAGATGATCGGGGTGGCGCTGGGCATCAACAACCTCGTCGCGATCTTCAACGAGAGATACTACGAGAACCTCGCGGGCGGCATCCTGGAGTCGTTCGGCCGGCTGTTCCGGAATTCGGTGAAACTCTACGTCTACCCGATGCGGCAACAGGCCTATGAGCGCTATGTGGCCGGCGACGACGCAAGGGTGGCCGCGCCCGCCCTCGCCTCCTCCGTGCTCATCTCCGCCGAGAACCTGCAGGTCGCGCCGCATCTCCGCCATCTGTATTCCCATCTGCTGGAGAACCACTTCATCGAAGGCCTCGCGGGCTTCAATCCGGCCAGCCTGGACATTCTGTCGCGGGACGTGCTGGCCAGGATCAAGGCCAGCGACGCGTCGTGGGAGGCGATGGTGCCGTCCGCCGTCGCGGCGAAGATCAAGGAGCTCGGCCTCTTCGAGTACCGAGCATCGCCGTCTCCGGCTGCGGTGCCCTCGTAGATCGCGCCGTTGCCTGCGCGCCATCGTTGGTTGGGCGAAGGCGGGGTTGCCGCCCCCACGGCTGCACGAATCGGCAGATCCGGGCCCCGAGCAAGCTCGGCCCGACGGTGCCGAACGCCGCCTTCGTGGCCGCGATTGCGTCCACGGAAAACCTCCCGCCGGCTCAACTTTAGTCGTGCCCTTGGGGCCGATTCATGGTTACCCGTTTTCCTGCCGGATGCACTTCTACAAGTACCACGCCCTCGGCAACGACTACCTGGTCCTGGATCCCCGCGATTATCCCGACGGGACCCCGCCGACGCCGCGGCAAATCCGGGTGATCTGCCACCGCAATTTCGGCGTCGGCTCCGATGGCATTCTGTGGGGGCCGCTCCCGGCGGCCGGCGCCGATTTCGGCCTGAAGATCTTCAACCCGGACGGTTCCGAAGCCGAGAAGAGTGGCAATGGCCTGCGAATCTTTTCCCGCTTCCTGTGGGATCGGGGCTTGGTGAAGACGCCGCAGTTCACGATTAGCACGCCGGGCGGCGTGGTGGGGGCCGAGGTCAAGAACGGGCACCGCATCACGGTGGCCATGGGCATGGTGAGCTTTGACAGCACGAAGATTCCCGTGGGCGGGCCGCCGCGCGAGGTGCTCAACGAACCGATCACCATCCAGGACCGCACCTTCACCTTCTGCGCCGCCACGATCGGCAATCCGCACTGCGTCATCCCCCTGGCCGAGATCTCCCCCGAACTCGCCCGCCAATACGGTCCCGAGATCGAGCGGCATCCGAATTTCCCCAACCGCACCAACGTGCAGTTCATGCAGGTGGTCGACCGCGCCAATCTGCGGCTCGAGATCTGGGAGCGCGGCGCCGGCTACACGCTCGCCTCGGGCAGCAGCGCGAGCGCCGCTGCCGCCGTGGCGCACCGCCTGGGCTTGGTCGACCGCCAGGTGACGGTGCGCATGCCGGGCGGTCAGCTGGCGGTCGAGATCGGTCCCGACTTTTCCATCCGGATCACCGGGCCGGTGGTCAAGGTCGCGGAAGGGACCTTTCACCCCGAGATGTTTGTCACCAAGCTGTGAGGCGAGATCCGTGCGCCCGGAAGCAGGTGGAACCCGCCGTCCCGGCCGGTTTTCGTCCCCTGACCGCCTTCAGCCCGCCCGGGCCGGCGGGCTCCATCCGAGCCGGGCAATCCACCGAGCAGGCGTGAGTTGAAGCACCCCGCCGCCGCGGCGCGCTACGCCGGCTTCGGGCCTTCCTTGGGCGGCTCCGCCTTCGCGGCTTCGGCCGGAGGCGCGCCCGGGATCGGCCGCGCGAGGTAGGATCCGTAGTCCGGCACCAGCCGCTCGTAATCGCTGCTCATGAGCGGCGACGAAATCATGTAATCCGCCGTGGCGCGGTTGCAGGCGGCCGGGATGTTCCAGACGACGGCCAGCCGCAGGAGCGCCTTGACATCAGGATCGTGCGGCTGCGCCTCCAGCGGGTCCCAGAAGAAGATGAGAAAATCGATCTGACCGTCGACAATCATGGCTCCGATCTGCTGGTCCCCCCCGATCGGGCCGCTCTGCAGCCGCTTGACCGGCACGCCGAGCATTTCCTCGAGCACGCGCCCGGTCGTGCCGGTGGCGAACAGGTCGTGCTTGACCAGCGTGCCGCGATTGAATCGCGCCCATTCCACGAGGTCGGTCTTCTTGTGGTCGTGCGCGATCAGGGCAATCTTCCGGACAAGGGGCAGAGCGGGCTTCTTGGCTGGCATGGCGAATCCTCCGTTGGAATAGGCCGGTCCGGCGTCGCCGCCAGCGGCCTTCCTGGTTCTGGCCATTCCGGGGCGGGTGATCGATGCAAATCCGCAGGCGCGTGCGCGAAGCGGACGCGCTCCGACAAAGCTTGCCGTCCGCCTCCGGGGGCCTCTCCATTTTCCCGTCACTTGGTCATGAGTCGCCTCCCAGTCCTGCTCGTCGCCGCATTGGCCGCGGCGCCCGCGTGGCCCGCCGCCGCTCCGGCCCCGATCGACCGGCACGCCCTGGTGACCCGACACAATCCCGTCATTCGCCGGCTCGACGTGGATGCGCCGCTGTCCGTCGGCAACGGCGGCTTTGCGTTCACCGCCGACATCACCGGCCTGCAGACGTTCCCCGACCTGTATTACCGGACCGGGATTCCCACCGAGACGCTGGGCCGCTGGGCCTGGCATGCCGAGGCGAATCCCCGGCAGTACTCCCTGCAGGATGTCATGCGCCCTTACAGCGCCTACGGCCGAACGGTGGAGTATCCGACCGACGCGTCCGGGCCGGCGGGCGAATGGCTGCGCCGCAACCCCCATGACTTTCCGCTGGCCCAGCTTGGCCTGGCGTTCCTCAAGGACGACGGTTCGCCCCTCGGCCCCAGCGATGTGCAGAGTCCGGTACAGACCCTCGACCTGTGGAGCGGCGTGCTCCGGAGCGAATTCAAGCTGGCCGGGCAGCCCGTCCGGATCACCACGGTCTGCCACCCCGAACTCGATCTGGTGGCGGTCAAGATCGAATCCGACCTCGTCGCGGCGGGCCGTCTGAGCGTGCAGCTGGCCTTCCCACGCGCCTACAACCTCGCCGTCAAGAACACGCCGCCCCTCGACTGGAGCCGACCGCGCTCGCACCGCACGGTGATCGTCGAGCGGACGGCCGGACGCGTCGAACTGGAGCGCACGATCGACGACACGCGCTACCGGGTGGCGGTGGCCTGGACGGGCGACGCGCGCCTCCGGGAAACCAGCCGGCACCACTTCCGGCTGGCCGCGGGCAAGCGGCAATCCGTGCTCGCCTTTGGCGTGGCGTTCGGCCCGGGGCCGCTGCCGGCCACGCTGCCGGACGTGGACGAGACCGTCGCCGCCAGCGCGGCGCATTGGGAGAAATTCTGGCGCGGAGGTGCGGCGGTGGATTTCACCGGCAGCCGCGACCCGCGGGCCTCCCAACTCGAGGAGCGCGTGATCCTCTCGCAGTATCTGACCGCTCTCCAGCTCGGCGGCGCTGTGCCGCCCCAGGAATCGGGCCTCACCTGCAGCACGTGGTACGGCAAGTTTCACACCGAGATGATGTGGTGGCACCTGGCGCACTTCGCGCTGTGGGGCCGCGACAGTTACGTCGCCGGCGCGCTCACCTGGTTTCAGGATCATCTGCCGCTGGCCCGGGAGATTGCCCGCAGCCGCGGCCTGCGCGGCGCGCGCTGGCCCAAGATGGTGGGGCCGGACGGTCGGGAGAGCCCGGGTGGCAATCCGCTGATTGTTTGGAACCAGCCGCAGCCGGTTTACCTCTGCGAACTGCTCTACCGCAACTCGCCGACGCCGGCGACCCTGGCGCGTTACCGGGAACTGGTCTTGGAAACCGCCGACGGCCTGGCGTCCATGCTCCATCTTGACCAGACGCGCGGCCAGTACGTGCTCGGTCCACCGCTGTGGATTTCGCAGGAAATCTACGACCCGGCCACCAGCCGGAATCCGGCGTTCGAGCTGGCCTACTGGCGGTTCGCACTCGAGATCGCCCAGAAGTGGCGGGAACGCCTCGGCCTCGGGCGTTCCGCCGAGTGGGATGCCCTCCTGCAGCATCTCGCGCCGCTGCCGGTGAAGGACGGCCGCTATGTCGCGCTGGAGTCCCAGCCGGACACGTTCGACAACCTCGAGCGCCGCCACGATCACCCGACGATGCTCGCCCCGCTGGGGCTTCTGCCGGGCGTTGGCGTCGATCGCGTCACCATGGAGCGCACCCTGAACGCGGTGGTGGCCACGTGGGACTGGGAAACGAAGATCTGGGGCTGGGACTACCCGATGATCGCCATGACGGCGACGCGTCTGGGCCAGCCCGAGCTCGCGCTCGATGTGCTGCTGCGCGTGGCGCCCAACAACCGCTACCTGCCCAACGGCCATTGCCCGCAGCGCAGTGACGAAGCGGCCCCGCCGGCGCCGGCGGCGGCGCCGCCGCGGCGGGAGATCGCCGCCTACCTGCCCGCCAACGGCGCGCTGCTCGCCGCGGTGGCCCTGATGGTCGCGGGGTGGGACGGCTGCCCGGTCGAGCATCCCGGATTCCCGGAGGATGGGAATTGGACCATTCGTGCCGAGGGGCTACATCCCCTGCCCTGAGCGCCGTGTGCGCCATTCCGCCCCGCTCTCCGCTCCTTCGCCGCCCTGTCACCCGACCATTGGCAACGTGTCAACTAATAGTTGACATGTTGCGCAGCCGCGGGGCGGCTTCCGGCCGATGATCCCTGCAGCGGGCAAGAGCCCTGCCGCGCGCCGGCCCGGCGGCGGGTTCGCGCGAATGAACCGGCCGGATGGCGCGAGTCCCGCCGGCTGGCGTCACGGAATCGACCGCGAGTTGCAGCGTCCCGTCTTCCGATGCAGCTTCTCCCGATGCTCAGCGCGCAATTGCAGGGTCGAAACGTGGTCCGCTGGGGGATCATCGGCTGCGGCGACGTGACCGAGGTCAAGAGCGGGCCGGCGTTCCAGAAGGCGTCCGGTTCGCGGCTCGTGGCGGTCATGCGGCGCCGACCGGAGCTGGCGGCGGACTACGCGCGGCGCCATGGCGTGCCGCGCTGGTATGATCAGGCCGACGCCCTGATCGGGGACGCCGAGGTTGACGCCGTCTATGTCGCCACGCCGCCGGACACGCACGCGCATTACGCCTTGTTGGCGGCGGCGGCCGGCAAGCCCGCGTACGTCGAAAAGCCGATGGCCCGCCACGCACCGGAGTGCGACCGCATGATCGAGGCGTTCGCCCGGGCCGGCCAGAAGCTGTTCGTCGCGTATTATCGCCGCTGCCTGCCGCGGTTTGTGCAGGTCAAGGAGCTGCTCGCGGCGGGCGCGCTTGGCCGGCCAACCGAGATCCGCCTGCACTTCAGCGAGCCCCGCCACCACGAGCCGGGCGACGCGTGGCGCGTCAGCGCGCTCCGGGCTGGCGGCGGCCTCTTTCTCGATCTGGGTTCCCATGCGCTGGATTTGCTCGACCATCTGTTCGGTCCGCTCGCCAATGTCGCCGGCCTGGCGGCGAACCTGGCCTCGGCTGCTCCGGTCGAGGACGTTGTCGCCATGAGCTTCCAGACGGAGAGCGGCGTGCCCGGCACCGCCGCGTGGGATTTCGCGAACTCGGTGCGCGATGATACGCTGGAAATCGGCGGGACGGACGGACGCCTGACGTGCAGCATCTTTGGCAACGAACCGCTGCGGTTGGAAACTGCCTCGGGTGTGCGGACGATTGAACGACCGAATCCGCCGCATGTGCAGCAGCCGTTGATCCAGACGGTCGTGGACGACCTGCGGGGGAGCGGCGTCTGCCCCAGCACGGGCGAATCCGCGCGGCGCACCTCGCGGGTGATGGACCGCGTGCTCGCGGCCTATTATGGCGGCCGCGATGACGAGTTCTGGTCGCGGGCGGAGACCTGGCCCGGGCGCGGGCAGCGCGGTCCGGCGGCCCGCCTGGCGCCCTAGCGCGGCGGTTTCGGGTGCAGGCCAGACCGGCGCGCGCCTTGTCGGCGGCCGGTC
>DATIWI010000245.1:0-5525 GCA_035519475.1 Opitutaceae bacterium | reverse complement strand
CCGGGCGAATACGAGATCCGCTACGTCGTCGGCCGCGGAGCCAACGTGCTCGCCAAGACACCGCTGACGGTCAACGCCGTCGCGGCGGCCGTTGAGCCGCCGGCCGCAGCCGATGTGGCGGCCCGGATCGAGGTGAATTGGCAGGGTCCCGCCGCCGAGGGCGATTTCATCAGCGTGGCGCTGCCCAAGCAGCCGCCCGGCGCGGCGACGGCCCGCGCCCTCGTGCGGGACGGGAATCCGGCGAAGCTCTGGCTGCCGGGCGACGCGGGACAGTACGAGATCCGCTACATTCTCGGCCGCGGAGCCAGGCTGCTGGCGAAGGCACCGATCACGGTCAACGCGGTCACGGCGACGGTGGAGCCGCCCGCCTCGGCCAAGGCGGGATCGGAACTCGAGATCCACTGGCAGGGTCCGGGCTACCCCGAGGATTTCATCTCGGTGGCACGGGCGGGGCAGCCGCCCAGCGCCTCCGTGAGCGCCGCCAAGGTCCGGCCGGGCGGCACGCTGAAACTTCGCGCGCCGAGGGAGCCGGGCGCCTACGAGGTGCGCTATGTTCTTGGCCGCGGCCCCCGGCTGCTGGCGAAGGTGGTCATCACCATCGAGGCGCCCTAGCGCCGGAGAAATTCAACCGTAGCGAGCGATTTCTTTGTGCGCTTTTGGGGCGAGTGATGGTTGGAGCAATAGCGGCGGGCACGGCGGCCCGCTTTTCGCGATCAAGGTTTCTGCAGCGGATATGGCCGCAAAGAGGCACAAAGCTCGTCCTTGCCTTCGGCGGGAAACGGTGGCGCGTCTATAGGCGCGACGGAGGCTCTGTCGTAGCGGCAATTTCTTTGTGCGTCTTCGTGGCCAAAAAAGATGATTGCAGCGCGCGGTTCCACCCGCGCCGCGGCGGGCCAAAGTTGTGCAGAATCCTCGCGTACCGCGATGAAATCAGAAGCGGTCTGGCCACGAAGAGGCACGAAAAGCCACGAAAAAGGATAGATATGCCTTTTGCGCGTTCTTGTGCCTTTTTGTGGCGATCAACTCTCCGGATTGAGTGCGGTCACGGCTCCACCCGCGGCGCGGCGGACGCGGAGGTCCGCCGTCGGGAAGCGGCACGCGCCCCAGCCTTCGCCCGTTCGCCTTCGCTCAGGGCTACGGCGGGCAGGCAAGGCGCGGCCCTACAAGGACGATCGCACCGGCCCGAATCAGAGTCGCGCCACTCCGTGTCCTCCGGATCGGCCTCTGTGGTAAGAAGAGGAAGCGCCCCGTCTACTCCAGTGCGTACAGGTTGCCGTCGGCGCTGCCAACGTAGATCACGCCGTGATCCACGACGGGCGAGGAGAGAATCGCGCCGAGTGAGAAGAGCTTGGCGGCGGCCTGGTACATGTCCTCGAATTGATTCGATGTGAACACGGTCGCGAAATTCAGGCTGCCGTCGGGCTTGAGATAGGCGGGCGCGTTCTTCTTGGCGGAATCGGTCTGAAACTCCCACGCCAGCTTGCCCTCCTTGAGATCCACCGCGTAGAGCGAGCCGTTGAACGATCCGAAATACGCCAGGCCGCCGGAGAGGGCCGGCGAGGAGAAGACGGGCGTGTGGGCGTCGAACTTGTAGCGCTCCTTGCCGGTGCCGGCATCGAGCGCGATGAAGAACGCCGGAATGGAGGTGCCGAAGTAGACAGTGCCGTCGCGCACGGCCGCGGAGGCATTGACCCAGGTGATCTTGTACTTCCACCTCTCCTGACCCGTTGCGGCGTCAACGGCGTAGAAATTCGAATCGCGGCAGCCGAAGTAGACCACGCCGTCGACCACGGCCGGCGAGGACTGGAGGCCGGTCTGGTTGTAGTTCACCGGGTCCTCGCCCGTCTTGAATTTCCACCTTTCCTGGCCGGTCTTGGCGTCGACCGCGTAGAGGAAGGTGTCCCAACTGCCGAAGTAAACCAGGCCTCCCGCCAGCGCCGGGGAGGAGTGGACGACGCCCTTGGTTTCGAATCTCCATTTCAAGTTCCCGGTCACGGCGTCGAGCGCATAGCAGCTGCCGTCACCGCTGCCGAAATAGACCACGCCGTCCACCACCGCGGGCGAGGAGAGGTAGAGGTCCCAGAAATCGGGTATCGTCTGGGTGCGCGGCAGGTAGCCGTGCAGACCCTTGGCCTCGAACTTTCGCTCGCCAGGTGTGGCGAATTTCCACTTGAGCAGGCCGCTGGCGGCGTCGAGCGCGTAGAAAACGCCGTCGTAGCTGCCAAAATACACCATGCCGCCGGTCACTGCCGGTGTCGATCGCACGATCCCGCCCGTCTTGTACTGCCATCTCTCCTTGCCGGTCGCGACGTCGACCGCGTGCAGGATCATGTCGTCGCTGCCGACGTAGGCGACGCCGCCGACCACAGTCGGCGAGGACAACACCGGGCTGCCGGTCTTGAAGGACCACTTGACGCCCTTGAGTTGTCGGGGTCCATCGGTGTCGTATACGCCGGTGTGCGCGGGATTGCCGCGGAACATGTTTTGGGCGGAAGCGGCGGGCGCGAAGGCGGCCGCCGCCCCGAGGAGGAGCAGGAGGTATTTCATCGTGGGAGCTGGAGGAACAAAGGAAGGGCGCAGTCTTGCCTGTTCGACAGGCACAGGGCCCCAAGCGGGTCGAGGCGCTGCGCCCGTATGGTCTGAATCAACACCGCGGGAGCCCGGAATCCTTCGCGCACGGGGCACATTTTCCCGCAAAAAGGCGCCAAATGCGCCGAGGCGGGCGTTGGCGGGACCGCGCCGTGACGGGATCCCTCGTGCCGCGGTGTTCTGGATCTGCAACCCGCGGGACCCTCCGGCGGACCTGTCGCTCAGAGCCCGCGTCAGACCGTGCAACTTGGATTCATCGAACCGCTGGCCATCGCATTTGCGCTGAGCCTGTTCACCTTCTGGTTCTGGATGCTCATCGAATGCGCGACGGCCTCAGCGGCCGATCCGCGGCCACAGGCGGCCCGTTTGCTGCAGGTGCTGGCGGTATCCCTCCCCGAAGCGCGCCAGCATCATGCGTTCCTCGGCGTCGACGCGCAGCACGTACATGACAGACAGCGTTCCGAGGTAGGCCGCGCCGACCAGCCAATTGGCGGAGGCCAGCAGGTAGCCCGAGCCGATCGCATAGAAGGAGGCGTACATGGGATGCCGGATCCGTCGGTACGGGCCGCGGGTCACGAGCTCGTGCGAGGGTGAGAGCGCCGGGACCGCCGTCCAGTTGCGGCCGAGCGCCGCGTGCGTCCAGGTAAACAGACCCAGTCCCAAGCCTGCCAGCGCCGCACCCGGCCAACGGACCGAGCCCGGCAGCGGCAAATGCGCGAAATCGAGCCACGGCGAGGCGAAATAGAAAGGGATCACATAATGGCCGCAGGCGAACAGGCGGAACAGCCACCGCTCCCGGCGCGCATTGACCTGCACGTAGTCGCCCATACCCCGGACTTTCCGCCGGTAGTGGATCCGGATGACGAGATGCAGCGTCCAGACCAGGCCGATGAGGAGGCGGAAGGGAAGTTCGCCGGTCACGTTCATGGGGAAAGAGCGGGGTCCGGGCGGTTGCGGAACGCGAGGCACACGCCGGCCAGCGCCAAAATCGTCAACAGCACGCCGAGCCCCACCGGCACCGGCGCGTACCACGTGAGCAGCCACGTCGCGCCCGCGCCCAGGCTGGCCAGCCAGCGCCGGCGGGTGAAGGGGCGCAGGAGGGTCAGCACGACCGCCGCGCCGAACGTCAGCGCCGCGACCACGTACACGGCGAACTCGGTGTTGGCACGCGCCAGCGGCTCGACCCGGCCCTCGACGCGATCCTTCACGCCTTGAAGGACCTTTCTGACGGCGAGATGATCGGTGAACTCCGTGAACAGGTCGAGGGCCAGCGGCAGCGGCTGCGTCCAGTGATGGCTCCACCGGATCCGGCTGACCAGCCGGGTGTGGTTCGCATCCACCGGATAAAGCGCCCAGACGAACGCCCCCACGCCGTCTACCCCACTCCACACGAGGTAGCGGCCGGGCTCGATGTCGTGAAACACCAGGCCGCCGAGCGCGCTGAGCGGGAGTTTGTCGCCCACCCGGAAGTGCTGGAATTCGGGCAGGACGCGGTCCGCGCTGTGAAGGCCGCGCGGGCTGCCCAGGTTCTCCAGGATGTCGTAGCCGTAGAACCCGGCGCGCCCGTAACCCATCTGCAGCAGCCACGGCCAGATGGCGGCGGGCGTCCCGTTGATCGTGATGGCCCGGGTGGCCAGGAAATCCGGATGCGAGTCGAGTTCATCGCCCGGCATCGGTCGCCGCACTTCCTCGTCCGTTGCGCCCCAGCGCATTTGATACGGGCGCGCCCACAGCAGGTAGGCTCCCAGCACCAGCCCCACCTGGACCAGGGTCGCTGCCATCCGGACGAGAATGCCGGGTTTCTTCATTTCGGGGATATATGAGAGTGGCCGAGGGGAGGAATGCTCCGCAAAAAGAAAGGAGGCGCCCGGCGAGGCGCCTCCGAAGCTGTGTGGCGCCAGTCTCGGGCTGGCGTCGCCGGTCGCAGACCGGCGCTACTGCTCGAACTGCTTCTCCATCTCCTGCAGTTCCTTGGACTCGCGCTTGCTCTGCCAGATCGACCAGCCGATCGCCACGGCAGCGACAATCGCCACGAGAAGGCCGATCACCCGGCCGGAGGTGCCGGTGATGACGTTGTATTTGATGACGATGCCCAGCGCGAGGAGGCTGACCATGTTCATCACCTTGATGAGCGGATTGACGGCGGGGCCGGCGGTGTCCTTGAGCGGGTCGCCCACGGTGTCGCCGGTGACCGCGGCCTTGTGGGCCTCGGAGCCCTTGCCGCCATAGTGGCCGTCCTCGATGAGCTTCTTGGCGTTGTCCCAAGCGCCGCCGGCGTTGGCCATGAACACGGCGAGAAGCTGGCCGGTGAGGATCATGCCGGCGAGGAAGCCGCCCAGGGCTTGCGTGCCGAGGAGGAAGCCGACCGCGATCGGGGTGAGGATGGCGAGGAAGCCGGGGCCGATGAGCTCCTTCTGCGCCGTGGAGGTGCAGATGTCGACCACGCGGCCATAGTTGGGCTTCTTCTTGCCCGTCCAGATGTCCGCGTCGCGGAACTGCTCGCGGCATTCCTTGACGATCAGGAAGGCGGCGCGGCCGACGGCGCGGATCAGCATCGAGCTGAAGAGGAAGGGCACGGCGCCGCCGATCAGGAACCCGATGAACACCATGGGGTGGGCGACGGTGAGCTTGCCAGCCTCGGCCAGGTACTGGTCGGTGGTCATCAGGTTGATCTTGTCCTCGCTGCCCACGGCGATGACCGCGATGAAGCTGGCGAAGAGCGAGACGGCGGCGATGACGGCCGAGCCGATGGCGATGCCCTTGGTTTCGGCCTTGGTGGTGTTGCCGACGGCGTCGAGGTCGGCGAGGATCTGGCGGGCGCGCTTGTAGGAGCCCTTCTCCCGGGCCTCCATCGCCTGCGCGTCGTAGCCCATTTCACCGATGCCGTTGGCGTTGTCCGCCACGGGGCCGAACACGTCCATCGAGATGGTGTTGCC
>DATIWI010000244.1:0-4683 GCA_035519475.1 Opitutaceae bacterium | reverse complement strand
AGATCATGCTGGGGATGGACGCGGCCCGGCGAAGTTACTGGCATTGCTACGGCGGCGAGCCTGGGCTAGGCTTCCTCCTCGGGGCGTTCACCGCCAAGATGCGCACCCTCGGCATCGCCGACGGTGCGTGGCACAAGATTTTCGTTTCAACTCCCGCCGCCTCTTTTGCGTTCGCACGCAATGCCGGCACATCCGACTCCACCTCATGAACACGCTGGAACCGTCCCGCCTGGGCCATTGGGCTGATGACGACTTTAGTCTGCCCAAATTCCGCTACACCGGCGCGCTGCCGGCGATCGCGACCGACCGCGATGGACGCCCCGTCAAGCTGCCGCCCGATCCGTGGTTTCTGCTCGGCAACTATCGCATTACACTCTTCGCCCACGTCAGCGGTGCGCTCCAACTCATCACGGGCGAGCGCGCCTGGGGTCGCTTGAATCAGGGCGCACAGCCGAACTCCGGGGCGAACCGCGCGAGCCTGACGTTCGAAGGAGCCGCTCCGCGCTCGGTGGAACTCGTCGGCCTCGGCTCCGTCGCCGCCGATGCCGCCCGCAGCCGGCGCGAGTTCGGCTGCGGGTGGGCCGAATACGGCTACGACCTCGGCGAAACCGTCGTCACGCGTCGCCTGGAAGTCGCACCTTCGCTCACACCGCACGACGGCGTCGCGACGGTGCTCGTGCGCGTCACCGTGCGCAACCGCACCGATCGTCCTCTCGCCATTGCCTATCACGAGGCGATCACGGTGCGTTACGAGTCGATCCAGCAACAGCGCAAGGCCGCTGGTGAGCGCGCCATGCGTTATCGCCATGTTTCCGCGATCGATACCGCGCGCGCCATCGCGAAAGCCGACAATGTCGGGGAGATTGACGATCCGCTCGATTGCCCCACGCCCGACACGATCTCCCGGCACGACGGGTTCCCGCCGACGCTGTTTCTCCAGGCGTTGGTGACGCCCGACGGCGCCGTGCCGGCGGTCGAGACGGGGGTCGACGGCGACGAACTCGCGCTGACTTCCCGCGCCCCCCTGGCGCCCGGTGCGGCGGTCACGATCGAATTTGCGATCGGCTTCACGTGGCGGCGCGAGTTCGCCGAGATCGCCGCCGCGACCGCGACCTGGCGGAAGAGCGCGGAACCCGCGGCCGGTTTCGGCCGGCTCTGGCGCAAGATGATTCCCGACTTCAGCGGCGAGAGTGACGCGGAATTGCGCCGGGAACTTCAGTGGCACGCCTACACGCTCGAGGCGATGGCGACCTACAGTGCGTTCTACGGCGAAACCAAAATCCCCCAAGGCACCGTCTACGATTACGACTGGGGTGTCCAGGCGAGCGCCCGCGACCACTTCCAGCACGCGCTGCCGCTCTGCCACACCAATCCGGCGCTCGCCCGCTCGGTGCTGCGCTACATGATCAAGCGCATCACGCCGTGGGGCCGGATCCGGCTCATCGAGTTTGGCTACGGCTACAACCAGGAATACGTCTACTTCGCGAGCGACCAGCAGCTGTTTTTCTTCCTGCTGGTCGCCGAGTATCTGCGCGTCACCGGCGACCTCGGTTTTCTGCGCGAACCGGTCAAATTCTCCCCGGGCAACGGCACCGAAAACGTGACGGTGCTCGACGCGATAGAGCAATGCTTCCGGTTTCTGCGCGACGAGGTTGGCGTCGGCAAACACGGGCTCGTGCGGCTGCTCAACTCCGATTGGAACGACGCGGTCTACTACATCGTGAAGGAACCCTACAACCGCGTGCTCTACACCGGCGAGTCGCACCTGAACTCGGCGATGGCCTGCGTCACCCTGGACGAGTTGGCGGCGTTGCTCAAATCCGCGGCGGGTGGCCCGGAGTTTGCCGGCGAGGGGCCGCGACTGGAGAGACTGACGGCGTCGATCCGCCGCTTCCGCGGCAAGGTGCTGCACGCCTTTCTCGCCGATCTGGACGGACGCGATTTTCCGCGCCGGCTGTATTTTGCCGGACGCGCCTACGGCGACGACAACATGTTTCTCGAACCGCAGGGCTACACGTTGCTCATCCCCGAGCTGTCCGCCGGACGCAAACGTGCGCTCTACCGCGAGGTCCGCGCCCGCCTGCTCCCCGGTGAAAAGATTGGTGCGCGCCAGCAGCAGACGCCCGAATTCGAAGACAGCGAATTCGATCCCGGTTCCCGGGAAAACGGCGGCGTGTGGTGGGCGCTCAACGGCCCGCTCATTCTCGGCGTCGCGACGTTCGACCGCGCGGAGGCCTGGCGGCTGTTGCGCGGGTTGACTCTGGCCAACTGTGCCGGGGTCTTCCCGCGATACTGGTCGAGTTACTGGTCGTCGGCGGACAACATCGAGTCGTCGCTGATCCCGGCCGAGGGCCTGCCCGACCAGTCGAGTGAATTTGCCGACAGCCCGGTTTTCTGCGCGCACCAGCACGCCTGGATTCTGCACTGCTATTTCCGGCTCACCGGTTAAATCTTCGGCGCCGCAAGCCGGTTCATAGGGCGGTACCGCCCTGGAACGCTTGAAACGCAAACCCGAGGCATTCTGGCACAGTAGTCCGCGGCGCTTCTTTCCCCGTTAATCGGGTCAAATTCACACCAATGGGGAAATCGGTAACGTTACGCTTTTTCGCGTTACGCTCCGTCCGGGGCAGCCAGCAGTAGCGGAGTGGTAGCGAAGCAGTGGCAAAGCAGCAGTGAAGCAGTAGCGAAGCGGTAGCCGAGCAGCGTCGAAGCGGTAGCACCGCATGGGTGCGGCGGCGCGACGATAACAACTGGGCGACAGACCACCCTCCGTCGGCCCAATCGTCTCAGCTACTCAGTTGGCCTTCTAGGGATTGCCGAACCGCTCGCAGAGATCTGCCGATGCCCGTCGCCACCCAGATCACGCCGCCGCCGAGCCGCCGCCCGGCCCCGGCGGATAGAATCGCAGTGCGGCCCAATTGATCAGCACGAGAATCGCGATTCCGGGAATGCCGACCACCACGCCCTGTAGCGCCCACGCTAGGGCTGCCTGGCCGCCGACTAACGCGGGGACTGTGGCCGTCAGCGCTGCGGAAGCTGCCATACCTGCCAGAAAAGCGGGAGCAGCCAGGTACCAGCGGGCTCCGACAGCGTTCAGCAGGATCCGAAGGGTGCCCACAAAGACCGATAATTGAACTACCATGACGATCGCCCCGGCTGGCGAAGGATGCGCGGTCAGCGCCCAGTTGAGCCACGGCGCGAGGAGCGCGAGGGTCACAGCCGACCGCACGCGGCCCCACAGCGCGGCAAGCAACGGGGCGTAGAACATCGGCAGCAGCCGCGGCCCCAACTGAGCATCGCCGGGCACGGGGATCAGGTGCACCATGAACGGGAACATCACCGACAGGCAGAGCAGAATCCCCAGGTCGCGAGCGAGGGAGACAGTGAGAAAACGCGGGACCGGTCGGACGCCGACGGCAGATTCAGACATGGCGAGTTGATTTGAGTGGTGCGGCGGTGGGTGCGCAGCGGACGGCTCGAGCGAGAAAACGGTCGGCCCCATCTTCCACCTCCACCTCGTCGAGCCCAGCTTTGCGGAGCAGCCGCGCCAAATCTCTGGGGGGCGGCAGAAGGTGCTCGTGCAGTGCGGGCGGACCGTGGCGATGCACGCCGTTGACGAACGCCCGGCTGCAGGTGTGGGCAATCCAGAAGACACCACCCGGTCGAAGGGCGGCGGCGAGCCGGCGTGCCGTGGTCGCATGCGGGAAGAGATGCGGAAAGACGTTGAAACAGATCACGTGGTCGAACGATCCCGACTCAAGCGGCAGCGCTTCCATCGCGGAGGAATGCAGGGTCACCTGGGGCGGCAGTCGGCGCCGCCCAGCCAGGCGCATAAACGCAGCAGAGATGTCGAAGGCGACCACACGCCCCGTCGATCCGACCAGAGCGGCCAGGACTTCGGTCAGGCGCCCGGATCCACAGCCCGGCTCCAGGACATGGTCGCCAGGTCGGATCCGCCAGCGACGCACGAAGGCGTGAAGCGTCCGACGTTCCTCCGCCGTAAATGTCTGCCACCGATCGTCGCGGGCGAGTTGGTCAAAACAGAATCGGGCGTCAGAGGTCATCGATCGTCCCCCGAATGGTAGCTAGAAACGATAGGTGAAGCTCAGGCGCGCTTCGCGCGGCTCGGCCGGGTGCAAGTGCACATCGTCGACCCCGTCCGCCGGTTCGCCCGGCAGGCGCGAGGCATAGTAGTAGGCAATGTCGTCATTGGCGCGGTTGAGGATGTTGAGCATGTCGAGGGCAATCTCCCAGGAACGGCGGTGCCAGCCGATCCGACCATTGAAGGTGATTGACGAAGGCCCGGTGACGGAACCGTCTTCGATCAGGGGCTGCGGGCCGAAGTAGCGCAAACGGAGGCTGCCGGAGAATCCGGCGGCGAAATTCACGACGGCACCCGCCGTGGCGACCGCTTTGATGGAGTTGGGCAGATACGCGCCGCGGTGGGGTGCGTCGCCCTCGAGGTCGCGATAGCGGGCGTGGGTGAAGGCCAGGTCGGCGTCGAGCGCCAGCCAGCTCGCCACCCGGTAGAAATTGGCCAGCTCAACCCCATAGCGGCGGGTGGGGCCGGAGGCCTCGGTTCCCCCCGAGTCCCCGGAAAAAACCAGCTCCGAATCCAAATCCAGGGCCCAGAGCGAGACCGTGCTGACCAAGCCGGGCACGACGGCCGTGCGCAGGCCCAGC
>DATIWI010000243.1:0-5719 GCA_035519475.1 Opitutaceae bacterium | reverse complement strand
CACGCGGTACGGCTCGGCCAGCAACAGGGGCTTCGCCTGGGCGCCATAGCGGTTCACGAGCTTGACGCACTGGGAGGTCGTGACGCCGTAGGTCTGGAGGAAGATGTGGATTTCGCGCAGCGCGCGCTGGTCCTCCCAGGCCCGCTTGATCGCGGCGGCGCGCTTGGGGCCGATACCCGGCACGCGGCGCAGGCGCGCCGACTCCTCGCTCAGGACGCGGAAGGTGTCGGTTCCAAACGCGTCCACGATCTTGTTGGCGTACACCTTGCCGATGCCGGGCACGAGGCCGCTGCCGAGGTACCGGCGGATGCCGTGGACCGAGGAGGGCAGTTCCGAGGTGAAGGCTTCGACCTTGAATTGATCGCCGTGCTGGCTGTGGCGGGTCCACGCGCCGCGCACATGGAGGGTTTCGCCGCACTGCACGCCGGGCAGGGGGCCGACGATGGTCACCTTCTCATCGGTATCCTCGCGCCGGAATTCGGCGATGGTGTAGTGGTTCTCCTCGTTGAGGAAGATGATGCGCTCGAGGACGCCGGCCAGGGTGTCGGGAGAGCCAGCCACGCAGTCCACCCTCCTACGCCGGGCCGGCCGAGGGCAAGCCCTGATCGGACCCTCCGGGGTGAACCGATTCTTGAGGGCAAATCCGCAGAAAGAACGCCTGACAGCCGCGGAAGTTGGGTCTATGATTGCGACCGCCAAGAGAAAGGAACCCAGCCATGCCGATCTGCGCGCGCTGTAACGGCAAAGGCACTCTCACCTGTCCCGCCTGCGACGGCCGCGGAACGGTGGATGAGGCGCAGCTCGAGCTGATCCCGGAAGCCGCCCGGAGCTCCCACCGGTGTCCGACCTGCCGGGGGAAAGGGATGGTGGCCTGCCCGGATTGCGAGGGGTCCGGGGAAGTGGAGGATCAGGACGATTGAGGCGGGCGGGGCGGTGCTCCGAGTTGGAGGCCGAAAACCTCGCGCGCCAGCGAGGGCAGGTCGGGGTAGACGTGCCGCGCGCCGGCGGTTTCCAGCTCCTGGCGGGCATGTGTGCCGGTCGTGACCAGATAGCAGGTCAGGCCGCCGATGCGTGCCGCTTCGGCGTCGAACGGCGAATCGCCGATGAGGCAGGTGGAGGCGGTGTCGGCGCCGAGGGTGGCGAGCACGTGCGCCGTGAATTTGGCGTCGGGCTTGAGCCACGGCGTGTCATGCGCGCCGAAAATGCCGCGGAACAGCGGCGCGATGCCGAGGTAGTCGCAGACCAGCCGCGAGGACGAGCCGTATTTGTTGCTGAGGACGCCGAGGGTGCAGCCGCGGGCATGCAGGGCGCGCAGCAATTCGCCCGCGCCCGGCATCAGGTCCACTCCTTCGAGCATGGTGCGGTCCCAGAAGGCGCGGTAGAGGCGCAGCGCCCGCGGCAGATCGGCCTCGCGCACGAACTGGCGCATGGCGTTTTCCAGTCCACCCCCGATGGCGCGCCGGACCTGCTCGCGGGTGGGGGCGGGCAGCCCGAGCTGCGGGAGGGTGTGCGCATAGCAGCGGTGGATGGCCGGCAGGTGATCCACCAGCGTGCCGTCGAGATCGAACAGGACAGTCCGGTAGCGCATGCGGGGGAGAGCTTGTCGCGGCAAGGAGTGGAAAGACACGAAAAAATTCTGGTGAAGGCCGATCGAAGGGTTGAAAGTGCCGTCCATGAGTGCGGTGCCCACGCATGCCCGGGCTGAGGCGACCCTCGACGGCGAGACCCTGGTGGTGAACCTCGGCGGGACCTGGCGCATCACCGAGCCGCTGCCCGTCTGGGCGAAGGTACTGGGCGGCCGCCGGCCGCGCGCGGTGCGCCTGCGCATGGAGGGAATTGAGCACTGGGACAGTTCGCTGGTGCGGTTTGTGTACGAGGTCCGCGGGTGGTGCCGCACCGCCGGCGCGCCGTGCGACACCGCCGCCCTGGCGGACACCGTCCGCAAGCTCGTGGAACAATTGAGCAGCGCGCAGGAGCAACGCCCCGCGCCCGGCCAGGCGCCCAATCCGCTCACCGATCTGGGACTGGCGGCGACCGCCCTCTGGCGGCAGACGAGTGACTTTGCCGGCTTTGTCGGGGAATGCACGCTCAGCGCCCTCGGGTTGCTGCGGCGGCCGGGACGGTTCCGCTGGCGCGACTGTTTCTCCGAGATGCAGCAGTGCGGCGCGATGGCGGTGCCGATCGTCAGCCTGAGCAGCTTCCTCGTCGGCCTGACCCTGGCCTACACGGGCGCGATCATCCTGCGGCAGTTCGGCGGCGACATCTGGGTGGCCGACATCGTGGGCCTGAGCACGTTCCGCGAGATGGGGGCGGTGATGACCGGCGTGGTGATCGCCGGTCGGACGGGCGCGGCGTTCGCGGCCCAGATCGGCAACATGAAGACCGGGGAGGAAATCGACGCGCTGGAGACGCTCGGCATCGCGCCGGTGGATTTCCTTGTCATGCCGCGCCTCGTGGCGCTGACGCTGATGACGCCGCTGCTGACGTTGTATGCCAATGCCCTCGGCATTCTGGGCGGCATGGTGGTGGCGTCCGGGGTGCTGGAGATCCCCCCCAGCGCCTACTGGGTTGAAACGCAGACCACCATCGACCTGTCGGACGTGAGCGTCAGCCTCGTGAAGAGCGCGGTCTTCGGCATGCTGGTGGCGGTGTCGGGCTGCCTGCGCGGGCTACAGGCGGATCGGAGCGCGGCGGGGGTGGGCCGCGCCGCCACGTCGGCCGTGGTGACGAGCATCCTGCTGATGATCGTGGCCGACGCGATCTTCGCGGTGCTCTTCAACGTGCTGGGCATATGAACGCGCCGCCGCCCAACGGGGATCGCCCCCCGGTCGCCAGCCTCCCGGCGATCGCCGTCGAGGATCTGGAATGCCGTTACGGGAACACCATCGTGCTCAGCGGGGTCACGTTCACGGTGCGGGCGGGCGAGCTTTTCTTCATCATCGGCGGCAGCGGCTGCGGCAAGACGACGCTCCTGCGTCACCTCATCGGCCTGATGCGGCCGACCCACGGCGCGGTGCGCTACCATGGCGAGGATTTCACCAACGCCGACCTCGCCACCCGCCGCAGCCTGCTGAAGACCTTCGGCGTGCTGTATCAGAGTGCCGCCTTGTGGAGTTCCATGACGCTGCGGGAGAACGTCGCGCTGCCGCTCGAACAGTACACCACGCTCAGCCGGCGCGAACGCGACGAGATCGTCGCCCTCAAGCTCGCCCAAGTGGGGCTCGCCGGCTTCGAGGAGTACTTTCCGGCCGAGCTGAGCGGCGGCATGCGCAAACGCGCCGGCCTCGCCCGGGCGCTGGCGCTCGATCCGCGCGTCGTTTTCTTTGACGAGCCCTCCGCGGGCCTGGACCCGGTCATTTCGCGGACGCTGGACGCGCTCATCCGGCAGATTCGCGAGACGCTCGGCACGACGATGGTCATCGTCTCGCACGAACTGGCCAGCATTTATGCCCTGGCCGACCGCGTCATCATGCTCGACCGCGACGCCCGCGGCATCATCGCCGAAGGCCGGCCGCGGGAGCTGGCTGCGACGAGCGGCGATGAGCGGGTGCGGGAGTTTCTCGCCGGCGGCGGAGAGAAAGTTTAGACAGCGGCGGGAAAATGGACACGATGCCAACCAGATGCGCGCCGGTCCGTGCAGGCTCCTGCACGGCGGTCCCGCCGCGCAAGCGCATTCCGCCCGGCCTTTCCCTGCTGTGAAAATCAAGATCAGTCCCTCGGTGGTCGGCTTGTTCGTGCTGGGCGCGATGCTGTTGGGAGTCGTCGCGCTGCTGTCGTTCGGCGGCGTGAACTTCTTCTCGAAGCCGGAGCGGTTCGTGGTCTACTTCGATGAATCGATCCACGGCCTCGACCTGGGCTCGCCGGTGAAACTGCGGGGCGTGCGGGTGGGTCGGGTGGTGGACCTGAATGTGCGCTACAGCGCCGCCAGCAACAAATCGATGGTGGCGGTCGTGTGCGAGCTGAACCGCAACATGATCATCGACGACCAGGGCCAGGCCATCGATGTCTCCCAGCGCGCGGCGCTGCAGGCGCTGGTGAATCACGGCCTGCGTGCGCAACTCGGCGTCATTGGCCTCGCCACCGGCCTGCTCTTCGTGGAGCTCGACTTCTACGACCCGCAGCAGTATCCGGCCGGGCCCGAGACGGCCGACGCCCGGGGCCTGGTGGTGCCGGCCGTGCCCTCGGCGATCTCGGAGTACCAGGCCAGCCTGACCGAGATTCTCTCCGACCTGAAGCGCGTGGATTTCGCGGGCCTCTCGCGCCACCTCACGGCCGTGCTGGCCACGGCCAACGACAAGCTCAAGGCGGTGGACACGGCGCAGTTGAGCGAGCATTGGACCAAGGCGGCCGATGCGGTGCAGGCGATCGCGGCCGACCCGGAAATCAAGCGGGCCTTCGTCAACCTGAACGCGGCGGGCAACGATCTGCGGGCGCTGGTCGCCCGGCTCGACGCGCAGGTGCAGCCCTCCAGCGACAAGCTGGCCCAGACGCTGGAGGATGCGCGCAAGGCGCTGGCCGCGTTCAACGCCGCCGCCACGAGCGCGCAGCAGCTCATCGCCGCGCAGAGCGGTCTGGGCGAGGAGACCGTCAAGACGCTCGCGGAATTGCGGGAGGCCGCCTCCGCGGTGCAGCGCCTGGCCGATTTTCTGGAACGCAACCCCAACGCGCTGATCACGGGGCGAAAACCGGACTAGATTTCCAACCACGGAGACACCAAGAAGACGGAGGGTGCCATGAAGTCGAAGGTCGACAGACGAGGGCCGAAGGATCCGAGCCCTGATTTCGGTTCCATCGCGCAGGCATCGCGCGCCTGGCCGCGGGGCGCGGCGCCGGGGCGTTCCGGGTCCGGCGTTCGCAATCCGCGCCTCGGCATCTGCCTGCTGGCATCGCTCCTTGGTCTTCTGGCCGCCTGCAATTTGCCCCAATTTCAAGCCCAGCCGGATGCGACGCGCTATTTTCTCCTGACCCCGGCCCATCACGGGGCGGAGGCATCCACGGCGGCGGCCGGGAAGCGCTGGGTGGTGGGGGTGCGCACGGTCGGGCTGCCGGCCTTTCTGCGCCGGCCGGCGATGGCGATCCGTTCGCGGGCCAATGAAATCGCGTTCCTCGATTTCGCCCGCTGGGGCGAGCCGCTGGACCAGGGCGTCGCGCGCGTGCTCGCCGAGGACCTGCGGGCGTGCGCCAACGTGGAGCGGGTCGTCCCGGCGCCCTTCCGGGCCGATGACCTGCGCGATTTCGAGGTCGGGGTGAGCGTGTCCGCCTGCGAAGGCACCGCGGAGGGCGACGTGAGGTTCGCCGCCGCCTGGCGCGTGACGGCGCCCGGCGTCACCGGCGGGGCGGTGGCCGAAGGCGAATACGTGGCAGCGGGGCTGCGCTGGGATGGCCACGATCACGCCCAGCTGGCGGCGAAATTGAGCGAGGCCGTCGCCGGTTTGAGCCGCGACGTCGCCGCGGCCCTGCCGAAGGATCCGGGGAAATAGGCCGAGGCGGCTGCCGCCGGCGGGTGGGCGCGACGGCCAGACAGGGCGTTCCGGCTGTCGCACGTGCTGAGGCCACCACCGCCGGGACGCCAAGAAGGTGCAGAGAATCCCTCGAGCGGCAGTTTTGGCTTGAATACTACTACAAATGTAGTTTTTATAACTACACTCATAGGAGATGCGAGTGAAGAATCTGCCAACCAGACTTTCCCACCTCGAACTGGAGATCCTCCGACCGCTCT
>DATIWI010000242.1:0-6194 GCA_035519475.1 Opitutaceae bacterium | reverse complement strand
GTCGAGCTGGCGGGCGCGGGCGTCCAGGGCTGCGAGCTGGCGGCCCAGCTCGGAGGCGTGGGCCTGCAGGCTGGCGATGTCCGCCTGCCGCGCGGCGAGCGCCTCCTGCAATTGTTGGATTTCCTCCCGGGTGCGCCGGTCCTGCTGCTCGGCTGCCTGGAGCCGGGCGCGGGATTCCTGCAGCTGCGCCCGCGTTTCATTCAACGCCTCGTTGGTGACATGCTGCATGTGGCGCAGGTGCTGGAACTGCGCCTGGAGATCGGCATGGACCCTCTCGAGATGGGTGAGCGCATCGATCTTCGCGTCGGCCAAGCCTTGCGCATCCTTGAGCAGAGCCTCGAGTTCCGCCTGCGTGGCGACGGCCTCGTCGCGCACGTCCTCCAGCTCCATGATCCGGACTTGGGCGAGGATCAGCTGCTCGCGGAGCCGGTGCAGCAACTCGGCGGGGTCATCCGGCGGGTGCGGCTTCATTGGCAGTGATGAAGCCCCCGCGCCTGGGACAAGTGAAGCCTTTTATGGCAGGCGGGGGGACGCCAGGATCGGGGCAGCGCCAGGCCGGCCGCCGCAGGATTTGCGATGACCGGAATGGCGGATCGGCTCACGCGGACTGTCATTCTCCCGGTGCGTGCTGCCCACCCGATGCGTTCATGGTGCTTCGCGGGGATCCAGCCTCCCGACGGGAGAGGCGGCGGCGGACGTTCGTGCTTTACCCGGGAACTCCAAATGAATGACATCGTGCCACCGCCCGCGCCCGGCCTGACAATGCCCGTGGACTCATGGCCGGCCTGACGGCCCACGACTTGAACGAGGAATGAACCCATCAGGCCCCCCGATCGTTGCGGATGAGCGTGTCCCCGACAATCCGATCGGCCCGGTGAAGCGGTTGCCCGGCCCGCCGGGCGAGAGCTGGCTGCTGGTTTTCCTCTTCGGTGCGGCGCTGATCACGCATTTTTCCCTCGCCACCTTCAACTGGCAATCGGGCTTTCTCGTGGAGCACGAGTTCCGCCAGACGCATACGGCGATCATCACCTACTACCTCGACCAGGAGAATCGCTTTTCCCTCCACTACACGACCCCCCTGTTTGGGAAGCCGTGGTCGGTGCCGATGGAGTTCCCGATTTATGAATGGAGCGTGGTGCTGGTGAGCCGGGCGGCCCACGTGCCCCACTTCGAAGCCGCGCGGGGAGTGTCGCTCGCCTGTTTCTATCTGATGTTGCCGGCGGTATGGCTGCTGCTCGGGTCAGCCGGGCTGCCCCGGCCGCGCCGCCTGCTCGGACTCGCGCTCATCCTCACCTGTCCGGTCTACATTTTCTATTCACGGACTTTCCTGATGGAGTCGATGGTCCTGATGTTCTCGGTGTGGTTCCTGGCGACGTTCGTCCGCACGCTGCAGAAGCGCCAATGGGGCTGGTTGGTGCCATGCGCGCTGTGCGGAACGGCCTCCGGCCTCATCAAGAGTACGACGTTCTTTGCCTGGCTGCTGCCCGCCGCGCTCTACGGCGCCTACGCCCTGTGGTGCGACCTCCGCCAGCGGGTGGGCTGGAGGTCGGTGGCCCGGACTGTCGCGTGGGGACTGGGGGCCGCCGTGGTGCCCTGCGCCGCGGTCTACTGGTGGGTGACCTATACCGATGCCATCAAGGCGCCACATCCCTCGGCGTTCATCTTCACCTCGCGCGAACTGACGAAGGGGAATTTCGGCATGTACAGCCTGGCAGCACGGCTGTCGGCCGAAACCTGGCGGGCCTTCCTGGCGAACTGGCAGCGGGCGATCATGTCGCCCTGGCTCATGGGCGTGCTGGTGGCGGCGGGCGCCGCGTTCTTCCGGCGCCAGCGCTGGCCGATCCTGGGGGCGGTCGGGCTTTTCCTCGCGGCCCAGCTGTTGTTCCCCTTCGCCTACGTCTATCAGGATTACTATCTCTATGCATGTGTGGTCTTCTTCTTGGTGGGGCTTGGCTACGTGCTGCATGGCGTGCTCGATTCGCGCTTACCCCGGTGGCTGGGGTGGATCGTGGTGATCGTGCCGATGGCCGCCATGTTGGGCGCCTATGCGCAGGGCTACTACCTGGGTCAAAAACAGCGCAGCAGCGGGGGTTCCGGCATGGCGGACGCCATCAAAGCGATCACGCCGAAGGGCAGCGTGATCATCGTGATCGGCGCCGATTGGGCCCCCATGATTCCCTACTACTCAGAGCGAAAGGCGTTGATGGTGCGCCACGGGCTGGAATCCAATTCCCCATACCTGGCCCGGGCCTTCCACGACCTCGCCGACGAGAACGTGAGCGCCCTGGTGATGGCCTATGATCAGCGCGGCAATGTGGAATTGGCGCGGCAGGTGGCGACCGCGTTCAACCTGGATTCCTCCGTCACCTTCACCTGCCCGTTCGCGGATGTCTACCTCAGCAACTTCATTCGCGAACAGGCGGTGAAGTACCTCTCGACGAATGGCCGCAACACCTTCAACCAGGTCACGACCACGGCCCATTTGGCGACCGGCATCCCCAACGACAGTCCTCCCAACCAGCTCACGCCCGGCATCGCCGCCGCTCCGTTCCGGATGATATCCCCGCTGCCGTCCGCCTATCGATTCAGATTCGGGTATTCATATTTCCAACTCGACGGCGCCGACGTCCTCAGTGTCCATCCGGACTGCGACCTGTGGGTGCCGGCTCCCGCCGGGGCCACCGAGATCCGGTGGGAGTTCGGTATCGTTCCGGGGGCGTATGAACGCGAGGGATCCAAGACCAATGGCGTGGACTTCATTGTCGACGGGGAGGCGCCGGACGGGAGCAGCCGCGAAGTGTTTTCCCGCCTGCTCAATCCGGCCGAGGTGCCGGCGGATCGCGGCCGGCAGCGGGTGGTGATTCCCTACCACGCGGAGCCGGGAGAGAAGCTGGTGTTTCGCACCCGCCCGCACGGCGACTATGGTTTCGACTGGGCGTACTGGGTTCGCATCGCGGTGCAGTAGCTCAGATGAAGCGGAGCTTGCGGGCGGCGAACACCACCATGCGCAGCAACAGCCAGCCGTGCCGCCAGCGCTGGATGTTGGTCTGGCCGTAGGTGCGGTCCTGGTAGCGGATCGGTATGTCGGCGATCTTGAGATTCAGTTTGTCGGCGCCGAAAAGCAGGTCGAAATCGCCGAAGGGATCAAACTCACCGAAGTACTGGCGCTGGTCCGCGATCCGGAGGTAGTTGGCGCGGGTGAGGGCCTTGGTGCCGCAGAGGGTGTCTTTGATGGGCTGGCGGAGGAGCCACGTAAACAGCAGGCTGAACGTCTTGTTGGCGCAAAGATTCAGGAAGCGCATCGCCCGCCCCTCAATCGGATAGATCAGCCGGCAGCCATTCGCGAGGTCGCACCGGCCCGCCGTGACCGCGAGATAGAACTTCGGCAGCTCCTCCGGCGGCACGGTCAAATCCGCGTCCAGGATCATCAGGATATCGCCTTCGGCGGCGGCGAAACCTTCCCGGACGGCGTTGCCTTTGCCCTCGCCGCTTTGCTGGAGGGTCTTGATTCGCCGCTGATCGCCGCACGCCGCCTGCACTCGCTGAATCTCCTGCCAGGTGCCGTCCGTCGAGTGCCCTTCGACCAGAATGAGTTCGGTCCACACTCCCATGGCGGGGGTCCGCCGGATGGCGCCTTCGATGTTTCCCGCCTCGTTGCGCGCCGGGATGATGACGGAGACGGAGGCCGGCGGGCGCGGGTCCGACCGGGCGGGCCGGGCGATGCAGAAAACCGAGAGGCACAGCCAGGAGAAAAGGGGAGAGAAGTAGCGATTGACCAGCGGGCCGAGGCCGGCGAGGCGGATTGGAGACAAGATGCGGGACTGGAACTTGACGGCTTCCCAATCGGTGAGCGCGAGCAGGGCTTTCACGTCGCTGGAGGCAAGCCAGCTGTTCTCCGGCGGCGGCGTGCGCAACCCCAGGCGCGACGTCAGCCAAAGGGCGGGTCTCCACAGGGCGCTTTGGAAATTCAGCAGGAGCCGTGTATCGGCCCGGGCGCAGGCGTGGAGCCGTTCAAACAGGAGCTGGACGTCCGCCACCAGGTTCAAGGTGTCCGACAGAATGATGTAGTCGAAGGTCTCGCCCGGCAGTTCGAGCTCTTCGCCGGCCTGGACGACGAAGCGTCCCCACGGAAGGCGCTGGCGCGCCTCCTCGATTTGGACAGCGGAAAGATCCACCCCGGTGACGCGCCTGGTATTGAGGTGGACCAGCAGATCACCGCGGCCGCAGCCGATTTCCAGCACGGAGGCCGACGGCGGGATGAGGAGATTGTAGTAGTGCGCCAGGATTCGGCGGTACGATCTGGCCCCGGGCGTCAGCGGGGGAACCTGATCGTAGTGCGCTTTGATCTTCCCGAGATGCCGCCCTCCGAGGGCGGACAGTTTCCGTGCCGAACTCATGCGAAAAGGCCAGGCGACCGCCGGGGCGCTTGGAATCGGCAAGAAGGGGTTTCGGCGTCCGCGTGCGTCGCCATGGCCTCCACACCTGTCCGAGCCCGCGCGGCAAGTGAAGCCAATTGTACGGCCAGCGGGCCCGATCGCACCCGTTGCCGCCGGGCCGACGCAGCGGCGTGTTCCGCGCCGCGACGTCCGCCCGCCTGGACATTTCCTGCCGCGGCCGCTAGCCGCAACCAAAGGTATGGGACGATCTTTCCGCCGAATCCGAGCACAGGACACGAGGCCCTGGACGTTGAATCGGCGTATAGGGCCCGGCCGGTGCAAGACACCGGCCCTACGATACCGCATTCTCGTAGGGCGCGTGTCTTGCCACGCGCCGCCAACTCCTGAGAATCGTGGCGATAGTGAACGAAGTGAAGCGACAGCACCACACCCCCGCCTCGTGGAAACACGAGCGTCGGCCCCATCGACTTGAGGTCCGCGCTAGAGCTTGAAGCCGGCTTCGGCGGCGTCCTTGGCAAACGTCTTGACGGTGTCGAGCGAAAGCGCGGCGAGATCCATGCCAAGCAACTTGGCCGCCTTGGCGAGGATGTCGTGCGGCACCGTGACGATGTCGCAGCCGCATTCCTGGGCCTGAAAGATGTTGAGCACCTCGCGCACGCTGGCCCACAGGAGTTCGGCTTTCGGCAAATCTTCGAGCAGCGCGCGCGCGGCGCGCATCAGTGGCATGGGATCACGCCCGGTGTCGGCGATGCGACCGGCAAACACCGAGACGACGGAGGGCACCGCCGGATTGAGCGCGGTCGCGACGTCGCGTACCTGCGTGAGCGCCAGGATCGCGGTGATATTGAGCTGCACTTTCTGGGCGGCGAGTTCACGGATTAGAGGGATCGAGGAGTCGCCGCGCGAGTTGGTGATGGGGATCTTGACGTAGACATTCTTGCCCCAACCGGCCAGTTTCAGGGCTTGCCGCCTCATCTCGGAGAATTCATCGGAAAAGACTTCGAGCGAGATGGGTTTGGCGGTGACCGTCTGCAGGATGTCCTTGGCGAAGGCTTCGTAATCCCGCACTCCGGCCTTTTTCATTAGCGTGGGGTTCGTGGTGAGACCCTTGATGTAGGACTTTGCGTAGAGGTCGAGGATGCCTGCCTTGTCTGCGCCATCAGCGTAGATCTGGATTCTCAGCTCATTGAGAGAAGTCATGATGGAGCGTAATGAGGCCGGGGATGGGGCGCGCGCAAGAGGATTGTGACGACGGAGGGGAATGAGGGCGGAAGGGAATGAGGGATGAGGGATAAGGGACTGAGGGATTGAGAGAAAAGTGATGAGGGGCAGAGAGCGTTACGCTGGGAAATTAGTAAAGTGGGAGGCACTCAACCTGCAGCCCCCCGCTCTCACCTTCCCCTAACCCGCCCCTTCACTCCCTCGTTCTCTCACTCCCTCATTCCCTCCCTCAGAATCACCTCCACGGCCCCGGCAAAGTCGTGGACGATGAAATCGGGCCGCGCCCGCAACTCCTCCCCCGCGCCGAGGTCGATGAACACTGTGCGGCAACCGGCGTATTTGCCGCAGTCGACGTCGCGCCAGCGATCGCCCACCATCCAGGAACGCGCAAGATCGATCCCCAGATCGCGCGCGGCATTCAGGACAAGGCCGGGTGCCGGCTTGCGGAAAGGCGAGGGCGGATTTTCGGCGCCCGAATCGTAGCTGACCTCCACCCGGTCGACGGGCAGCAGAGCACACAGACGCTCGTGAATGGCTTCGACGGCCGCCTTCGGCAGGGTGCCGCGACCCACGTCT
>DATIWI010000241.1:0-6537 GCA_035519475.1 Opitutaceae bacterium | reverse complement strand
CCTGGTCGTCGAGGGCATCAGCTTTCACGTCGGCAGCCAGACCACCAACTTTGCGAACTACGTGCAGGCGCTCAGCCTCACCGCGGGGGTGTTCAAGGAGGCCCGGGATCGCGGCTACACGAAGATGAACCTGGTGGACATTGGCGGCGGTTTCCCCGCGCCTTACGACGCCAGCGTGAAGCCCTTCCGCGAACTGGCCAAGGTGGTCCGCACCGAGCTGGACCGCCTGTTCCCGCCCGAAATCCAGATTCTCGCCGAGCCGGGCCGGTTTCTCGTCGCCTCGGCCGGCTTCGCGGTGGCCAAGGTCATCGGCAAGGCGGTTCGCGATGGCAAGACCTGCTACTACATCGACGACGGGGTCTACCACACCTACTCGGGCGTCATCTTCGACCACTGCCACTATCCGCTCAAGGCGTTCAAGCGGGGCGCGACGCAGATCTGCTCGGTGTTCGGGCCGACCTGCGATGCGCTCGACGTGGTCTCAATGGCCGAGAATCTGCCCGATCTGGAGCGGGACGATTTCGTGTACAGCGAAAACATCGGCGCCTACAGCCACGCCTCGTCCACCTATTTCAACGGCTTTCCCCCCGCGACCGTGGCCCATGTGAACCAATAGCCGGCCGCCTTCGGGCAGCGGGCTAGCTGCGGTAGTCGGCGTTCTCGCTCACGTACTCGTGGGAGAGATCGGCCCCCAGGATTGTGGCGCGCGCGTCGCCCAAACCGAGATCGACCTCGATCTCCACGCACCGTTCGTGGGCGGGAAAATCCACCGGCGGGGAGAACACGCCGTGCCGCGGCAGCGCGCTCGCGTAGAGCTCCGCCTGTTTGAGATGGGCGACCAGCGCCGCCTCCTTCGCGGGATCCAGCTGGAAGACGCCGCGGGCGAAGATCTCGATGCCCCCGAGGCGGGCGCGCAGCCGCGACAGGTCGAGACCCGGCTCCAGCGCGCCCAGATGCCGGCCGATCGCCTGCACCAAGCGGCCGACGTTGGGATCATTGCCGGCCACCGCGCACTTGAACAGCGGCGCGTTGACGATCGCCTTGCCCAGGGCATGCGCCCGGGCGGGGGTGGGCGCCCCCAGCACCTGCACCCGCATGACGTGATGCACGCCTTCGCCGTTGCGCACCACGTCCTCCGCCAGATCGCGGCACACCGTGGTGAGGGCCGCCTCGAACACCGCCAGATCGGGGCAGGGCACCTCGCCGGAGGATACCGCCACGACCGTGTCCGACGTGCTCGTCTCGCTGTCGACTGAGATGCAGTTGAAGGAAACCTCCACGGCGCGCCGCAGCATCGCCCGCAGTTCGTCGCGCGGCACCCTGAGGTCGGTGAGGAGATAGACCAGCATCGTCGCCAGATCGGGCTCGATCATGCCCGCCCCCTTGGCGAGGCCGACGAGGCGGCCGGCGCCGACCGCCGCGCTGCGCACCTTCGGGTACAGGTCGGTGGTCACGATGCCTTCGGCCGCGGGCAGCACGGATTCGGCGGCGAGCGCGGCCACCGCCCGCGGGAGCGCGGTCACCATGTCCTCCAGCGGGAGCTGCCAGCCGATCACACCAGTGGAGCAGGGCAGGATCTCCTGCGGCCGGCGGCCGAGCAGGCGCGCCGCCGCCGCACACAGTTCCTCGGCCAACTCCACTCCCCCGGGGGCGCAGACATTGGAGATTTTGGTGTTGATGAGGAGGGCGGCGAGCGCCGGCTCCGCGAGCCGGCGCCGGCCGACGATGACGGGGGCGCCCGGAAAGGCGTTCCGGGTGAACACGGCGGCGAAATCCGGCGCCGGCCGGTCGAGCGCGATCAGCGTCAGCGTCATCTCCGCGGGCTTGGGCACCTCGCGCGGCGTGAAGGTGAGCCGCGTCGTGCCGGCGCGGAAGCCGGCGGGCATGCGGGCCTGCGTGGCCAGCCACGCGCGGTGGACGGCGCGGGAGGAAAAGACATGGGCGGAGCTGGGCACGCTCCGACACGTTGGCCGCCGCCGCGCGGGTGTGAAGCTGAAACTGCAGGCGCCCCGCGAAGTATTTTGAAGTTTGTGATGGAAATGCCGACCGCAAGTGTTGTATGCACTCGGCACCAGCGAATCTTCATGAGCGCCGCTCCGTCCCTCGTCACCGCCCGCCCCACGATTGTCTCGGCTGCCCTCCGGCTGCCGCGCCCCCCGTCATAGCCGCCGATGGATATTGCCGAAATCACAGCCAAGGCCCGCGTGCTGCTGGAGGCGCTGCCATACATCCAGGATTTTCACGCCTCGATCTTCGTCGTGAAGTACGGTGGAAGTTTCATGGACGATCCCGATCCGACGGTGCGGGCGCGGGTGGCCTACGACGTCGCTTTCCTCGCCGCGGTCGGCATCAATGTCGTGGTCGTGCACGGCGGCGGCAAGGCGATCACCCGGGCGATGGATGCCGCGAACCTGAATGCCACGTTCGTCAACGGCCTGCGGGTGACCGACGAGGCGGCCATGGCAGTCGTCAAGAAGACCCTCAATGAGGTGGTGAATCAGGAGGTGTGCGACGCCATTGCCACGGCGAAAGCCCGCCCCAAGAGCATGCCCGGCGACACGGTGCTCGTCTGCCAGAAGCTGACGGCGGACGACGACGGCAACGCCGTCGATCTCGGCTATGTGGGCGAGGTTACCGAGGTGAAGGTGAAGCTCATCAAGAAGGAGATCGCCGACGGGTTCGTCCCGGTGATTTCGCCCGTCGCCGAGGGGTTTGACGGCAAGGCCTACAACGTGAACGCAGATCTGGTCGCCGGCCGGGTCGCCAGCGCCCTGCGCGCCCGCCGGCTCGTCTACATGAGCGACGTGCCCGGCCTGCTCGGCAATCCGGCCGATCCCGATTCGCTCATCTCCACGCTCAAGATCAGCCAGGTCGACGACCTGAAGAAGCGCGGCATCATTGGCAAGGGCATGCGCCCGAAGGTGGCCAGCGCCATCCTCGCGCTGCAGGAGGGCGTGCAGCGCGTGCACTTCATCGACGGACGCCTGCCGCACAGCTTGCTGCTGGAGATTTTCACTGACAAAGGCATCGGAACCGAGATCGTCACCGGCTGATCTCATGCCGATGCCGACAGCGGGCCCGCGGTCAGTCGACCGCGCCGGAGCGCCCGGCTCCGCGCGCCCCGCCAGCACCCGGCACGAGCGTCCCACTTCATCCGCCTCCATGCAACCGACCATCATCCGCACGAGTACGGCCGAAATCTACGACACCTACGTGGTGAAGAGCTACGCGCGTCCCGACCTCACGCTGGTGCGCGGCCGCGGCTGCTCCGTGTGGGACGACACGGGCCGCGAGTACCTCGATTTCACGTCGGGCATCGCGGTCAGCGCGCTCGGGCACTGTCATCCGGTCTGGGTCGAGGCGGTGCGCCGGCAGGCCGGCGAGTTCGTGCATGCGAGCAACCTGTTTCGGAACCCGCTGCAGGCGGAGCTGGCGCGGCAGCTGGTGCTGCGCACCGGCCCGGGCCGCGCGTTCTTCTGCAACAGCGGCGCCGAGGCCAACGAGGCGCTGATCAAGCTCGCGCGGCTGCACGGGATGAAGAAGGCCGGGGGCGAGGAAGGGCGCTGCTTCAAGATCGTCTGCGCGAAGAATGCCTTTCACGGCCGCACCTTCGGCGGCATGAGCGCCACCCCGCAGGAGAAGATCCAGAAGGGTTTCGGTCCGCTCGTGCCCGGCTTTTCGTTCGGGGAACTGAACAATCTCCGGAGTTTCGCCGACCTGATCGACGACCAGACCAGCGCCATCTTTGTCGAAACCATCCAGGGCGAAAGCGGCATCAATCCGTGCACCGACGAGTTCCTCGCCGGCTTGCGCCACCTGTGCGACCAGCACGGGCTCCTGCTGCTGCTCGATGAGGTGCAGTGCGGCGTGGGACGCACCGGCCGGTTCTTCGCGTTCGAACACGCGGGCATCCTCCCCGACGCCGTCGGCATGGCGAAGGGTCTGGGCGGAGGGTTTCCCATCGGCGCGGTGTGGATTCGCGAGAATGCCGCCGGTTATTTCCACCCCGGCTCGCACGGCACGACGTTTGGCGGGACTCCGCTGGCCTGCGCGGCGGCGCTGGCGGTACTTCAGGTGATCGACCGGGAGAAGCTGCTGGAGAACGTGACCGCCAACAGCGGCCCGTGGCTCAGGCAACTCGAGCAGCTGGCGGCGGACTTTCCGCAGCAGCTCAAGGCTGTCCGCGGCCGGGGTTACCTGATCGGCCTGCAGATGGCGTCGAATCCGTCCCCATTTCAGAAGGCGCTGCGCGACGCCGGTCTGCTCGCACCCACCGCCGGCAACAATGTCATCCGCCTCCTGCCGCCGCTGATCGCCAAGAGCGCCGAACTGGACCGCTCGGTGGAGATCATCCGCCGCGTGCTCACGGACAAGGCGTGAGCGCGGGGAATTCCGCGGTGCGCGCCCGGAGGAATCGATTCCGGGAACGCGCCCAGGGGCGCTCCCGCTTGCAACCGCTTGGTCAGTGGTGGCTTAGTTTTGTCTGGCCGCACCGGGCCCGGCACTGTAGAAGCAACCCTTTTCCCCATGAAGCACTTCCTCAAAGAGACGGATTTCGCGCCGTCCGAGGTGGCGGAAGTTTTCAGGCTCGCGCGGGAATTCAAGCGGACGCGCGGTGCCAGCGTCCCGAAGAACCGGGTGCTCGCTGGACAGACGTGGGCCTTGATCTTCTCCAAGGCCAGCACCCGCACACGGGTGTCCTTCGAGGTGGGCATCCATGAACTGGGCGGGCACGCGATTTTTCTGAACAAGAACGACATCCACCTCGGGCGCAGCGAGTCGCTGGCCGATACCGCCCGGGTATTATCGCGCTTTGTGCACGGCTTGGTGGTGCGTACCTTCGCGCAGGGCGATGTCGAGGAACTCGCCCGCTTCGGCAGCATCCCGGTGATCAACGCCCTCACCGATCTCCTGCATCCGTGTCAGGTTTACACGGATGCGTTCACGGCCGCGGAACGATGGACCGGACCCCGCGGCGATCTGGCGGCCTCCCTGCGCGGCCGCAAGATCGCGTTTCTGGGCGATACCCGCTTCAACATGGCCAATTCGTGGATCCTGGGCTCCGCCCTGTTTGGCATGAGAGTCGTGCTGGCGGGGCCGGAGGGTTTCCAGCCCGGAGCACAGATCGGGGCCCTGCTCAAGGCTGAAGGGTTGCCCAGCGTCTACGAATTCACCACCGACCCGCACCGGGCCGTGGAAGGGGCCGACATCGTCTACACCGACGTGTGGGCCAGCATGGGCCAGGAAGGGGAGGCCACGCAGCGCATCCGCCAGATGCGGCCCTACACCGTGACTTCGAGGTTGTTCGCCACAGCGAAGCCCGACGCGCTCTTCATGCACTGCCTGCCGGCCCATCCGGGCGAGGAGGTCGAGCAGGCGGTTCTCGAGAATCCGCGTTCGATCGTCTTCGATCAGGCGGAGAATCGCCTGCACGTCCAAAAGGCGATTCTCGCCGTGCTCGCGCGGCAGCCGCGGCGGTGACGATTCCCGCGTGGCGCCCGACCGGCCTATTTCTGGAGGATATAGGTCAGACGGCTGCCATTCTTGACCAGATTCCCGGACGAGAGGTTGCCGTTGTCCATTTCCTTGTCGATGGCCAGCACCTGGTCCTCGTCGACAGTCACATCCGTGACGGAGATGCCCGCAGTGACGCCATTGGTCTTGTAGTCCCAGTTCCAACGGCCTCCCAGCGCGCAGTCCTGCGCCCAATCGGCGTCGCGGAGTTCGCCGGACATCCCGGTGGGCACGGCGCCGCTCGCGGCACTCGGCGGCCACCGGCCATTCTTCATCGCGTAGGTCTCAAAGGCTTGGGCGAAGGTGTGGACATCGTGGATGAATCGCTGGCTCTTCGCGTTGCGCCGGAAATGACCAAACGTGGGGACGGCGATGGCGGCGAGGATGCCGACGATCACGACAACGACCATTATCTCGACAAGTGTGAACGCTGGATCAGGACCCTCCGGCCCTGACCGGCTACGGGACCTCATGATTGAAAGTTAATGGGAATGAAGAATGATATTCGAAACGCCATTGATTTACCTTAAGCCCTCGGCTGGGGCAAACCCCCTACCGTCAAAAAACCGTAAAATGCCTCGATATCAGCCTCGGCAGGAGGTGGCTGACGGCGCGAATCGGTGACGGTCCAACTCGTATCAGGGCACGCGGGTGGGTGAGCTGAGAGGAGCCGCAAAGATCAGGCGTGGCGCACCGTAAGTGAGAGCGCGGACGCGGCTTGGCGCGCTGGCGACCGCGGACTTCATCGGTTCCCGCCGGAAACGCGGCATGTTTTTCCTTTGCGCGCCGGGCGCTTTACCCAACACTCGCCCACCCATGAAAATCGTCCTCGCTTACTCAGGGGGGCTCGACACCTCGGTCATCGTCAAATGGCTCCAGGAGTCCTACGACGCGGAAATCATCACTTTCTCCGCGGACATCGGGCAGGAGGAGGAGTTGAAAGGGTTGGCGGCGAAGGCCCGCAAGACCGGAGCCTCGAAGCACTACACGCTGGACTTGGTCGAGGAATTTGCCCGCGATTTT
>DATIWI010000240.1:0-7272 GCA_035519475.1 Opitutaceae bacterium | reverse complement strand
GGCTTGGCGGCCACGAGTGCGAACTGCGCCTTGGGTTTGCCCGCCACGGCGACGAGCTGCCGGATGGCCTTGATGATCGGTTGAATCGCCTGGTGGGCGAACTCGAGCGCCGCGATGAAACGGTCCTCGGGCAGCTGGTCGGCCGAACCCTCGATCATCAGCATGTCCTTCTCGTTGCCGACGTAGATGAGGTCGAGGCTCGAGGAGAACATCTGTTCGATCGTGGGGTTGGCCACGAACTGGCCGTCGATCTGGCCGACGCGGATCGCCGCGATCGGGCCGTCCCAGGGGATGTCGGAGATGGCCAGCGCCGCGGAGGCGCCGTTGACCATCGAGATGTCGGACTCGTGCGACTGATCGGCGGAGAGCAGGATCCCGAGGATCTGCACCTCATTGAGGAAGCCGCTGGGAAAGAGCGGGCGGCACGGCCGGTCGCACAGGCGCGACGTGAGGATCTCCTTTTCGGAGGGACGGCCCTCGCGCTTGAAGAACCCGGCGGGAAACCGGCCGGCGGCCGCGTATTTCTCGCGGTAGTCAACCGTGAGGGGGAAGTAGTCCTGGCCGGCCCGGATGGTCGAGGCAACGGTGGCGGAGACGAAGACGGTGGTTTCGCCGACGGCGACGGTGACGGCGCCATTGGCGAATTTGGCGAGCGTGCCGGTGGCGAACTCGATGCCGAGTTCGGGCACGGTGACGGTATGTTTCTGATTCATGGTCTGAGCTAGGGTGGGGACGGGCGGCGGGCCCGGCCGGCCGGGTATGAGCCCGGCCTGGGTGGTGCCGTGCCCCGCCGCATCGGCGGAGCCCCCGACACCGGGGTCCAACGGTTGATCAACCGGATTTCGCTCCCTGCATCAGACGCGAGAGATTTCGGTTTGGCGCCTTGAATCGTGCGCAGCGTTTCGCGCGAGTTCCACCGATTCAGGGCAGCAAGCGGAAATGTCCCGGTCTGAAGGTGAGGGTCGGAAATGACAACGGGCGGACCGCGGATCGGTCCACCCGTTGAGGAAATTGGCTACTTGCGCAGGTTGAGACGCTGCAGCAGGTCGTTGTACTTGGCCAGGTCGTGCCGCTTCAGGTAATCCAGAAGCTTGCGCCGGCGGCTGGCCATCTGGAGGAGGCCACGGCGGCTGTGGAAGTCCTTGCGGTGCGCCCGCAGATGCTCGGTCAAGTGATTGATCCGCGCGGTCAGCAAGGCGATCTGGACGTCGCAGGAGCCAGTGTCCTTCTCGTGCACTTTGTACTGGGTGATGATTTCGGTTTTCGTTATCGGCATGGTCTTGTGTGGGTTGCACGACTGTTGGGGGCCGCAGAGCCCCGCGCCGCCCGCCCTTGGCAACTGGCCGCAGGCCGGTGGCGCCGTTCCAATCCCGGCGAGCCGGGACCAGTCATGGTGGCAACCCGCAACCGACGGGCTGTCACTAACGCAAAGGCGCAGTACATTCGTCGCCTTGCAGCCGCGCAAGCGAATTCTTGTCCTCGTGCCGCCTGCGCGGCCGGGCGGGGCCCGGCGTTTTCGGTTCCGGGTCAGGGAGTTGCCGCAGGCGGCAAATCGGGGACCAGAAGCCGGAGGCCAAAGGCGAGAGGTGACAGTCGAGAGGCCAGAGCCGAGAGGCCGGCAGCCAGAGGCGTATGGCGAGCAATATGCCGTCTCACGTCGGAACCCATGAATTCAAACATCACACTTGAATCCTGACCCCGGCCCCTCATCCGGCGCGCAGCATGAGCTGACCCACGTGATCGCAGCCCGGCAGCTTCTGGATCTTCTCCAGAATCGCCTCGCGGTGCAGGAAGAGTTCGTTGCGCACAACGCTGTGCGAGACGAGCACGAAGAGCGACCGGCCGCGCTCGATCCGCACGGGGTGCGAGTAGGCGGCGTTGGCCGCGCCGACCATCTCGATCCAGTGATCGCGGATGGTCTGCTCGGGGGAATGGCGGCCGATCTGGTACTTGACGAGCAGTTCCTCAATCAACGGCGCCACCGCCTTGGTGGGGCGGCGCGTCATCTTGCGCGGCTCATCGAAGGGAATGCCCCGCAGATCGCCGATCAGCTCCTCGGCGGACTTGCTGAAGCGTTGGGGCTCATCAGGCATGGCGATTGACCACGGATTCCACGGATCGCCAGGAGGAGACGCTCGCGAACGGCCTGGCTGCATCCGTCCTGCTTTATCCGTGTTTGTCCGGGTTCATCCGTGGTTCCGTCCGTCTCTCCGCCTCGTACAGCCGGCTGTAGCGCACCAGGGCGCCGAAGGCGGTCGCCCACGCGATATAGAAGCCGGGATAGCCGTCGAGGAAGCCGAGCTTGAGCACGTAGGCGCGGAAGAACCGCCAGCCGGGGCGCACGATGGCCGTGAGCAATGAAAAACGCCCGCCGCGCGCCTTTTGCTGCTCGATGAACAGGTCGGCGAACGGGTTGATCTTCGCGACTTGGGTGCTGAGGGTGGGGAAGGAGTAATGGTGCAGGTCGCCAGGCAGCGTCGCCACCGGGCCGTCGATCTCCACCTTTTCATGCACAAACGCGTCGCCGCCCCAGCGGGCCTGGTCGCGGCGGAACAGGCGCAGGCAGTAATCGGGGTACCAGTCGCCGTGCGTGATCCAGCGGTCGATGAACCACACCTTGCGGGGGAACCGCGCCCCGGCAAACCGCGTCTCGTCGCCCACCCGGAAGAACGCCTCGAGATCGGCCCGCAGCGCGGCCGAGACCTCCTCATCGGCATCCAGCGCGAGCGCCCAGGGCTGGGTGGCCTTGGCGATGGCCAGGTTCTTGGTGTCCCGGTAACCGCGCCATGCGGTCGCGAAGACCACGGCGCCATGCGCCTGCGCGATCTGCTCGCTGTCGTCCGTGGTGTCGTTGAGCACGACGACGATCTCGCCGACCCAGCCCTGCACGCTCGCCAGGCAGCGAGGCAGGTTCCGGGCCTCGTTGCGGGCGACAATCACGACGGAGACGGGAAGCGGAGAACTGGAGGCCACCGGCGCCCACTAATGAACGTTAATCGGGCGGGAGAGAATCCAAATGTGCGGAGAAAGGGAGCGGCGCAAGACGCACGGGTGAGCCCGGCATTTGCCTCGGCGCCAGCCACCGGCATCGCCGCCGGCGCGTCGGTCATCCCGTTCTTGTCACCGGCCTCCTCCTGCACCTCAATGAGGGCCGCCCGATGAGTCGGCCCACCGAAATCCCCTGCGCTGCCGGCTGCAGCCGTTGCCTCCCCGTCCCGTGAGTCGCGTCACCCTGACCCGCTACGCCTGGCTCTCGATCGCCGCCGCGCTGGTGACGATTGCGCTGAAAACCGCCGCCTATGGGATCACCGGCTCGGTGGGGTTGCTCTCGGATGCCCTCGAGTCGCTGGTGAATCTGGCGGGCGGCTTCATGGCGCTGGCCATGCTGACGGTGGCCGCCCGACCCGCAGACGAGGATCACGCCTACGGCCACGGAAAGGCGGAGTATTTTTCGAGCGGCGTCGAAGGCACGTTGATCGTCATCGCGGCGTTGAGCATCGGCTTCGCCGCCGCCCGCCGGCTGATCACCCCCCGGCCGCTCGAACAGGTTGGACTGGGCTTGGCCATTTCGGTCGTGGCGTCGCTGGTGAATTTCGGGGTGGCGCTGCTGCTGCTGCGCGAGGCGCGCAAGCACAACTCCATCACGCTCGAAGCCAACGCCCGCCATCTCCTGACCGATGTCTGGACTTCCGCCGGAGTGCTGGTCGGCGTGGGCGCGGTCGCGCTCACCGATTGGGAACGCCTCGATCCGATCGTGGCACTGGTCGTGGCCGCGAACATCATCTGGACCGGCGTCAGGCTGGTGCGGCGCTCGGTGGGCGGACTCATGGACCGGGCGATTCCCGCTGAGGACGTCGCGGTGATCCAGAAGGTGCTGGACAATTTTCGCAAGGACGGGGTGCAGTTCCACGCCGTGATCACACGGCAGTCGGGGGCGCAGAAGTTCGTCTCCATGCACGTGCTTGTCCCCGGCGGCTGGAAGGTGCGGCGCGGGCATCAGCTGTTGGAGCGCATTGAAGCGGACGTCCGCCACGCCGTTGCCAGGAGCGTGGTCTTCACGCATCTCGAGCCGCTCGACGATCCCGCGTCCTGGGAGGATGAGAAGCTCGAGCGCCCCGAGCCCACCGCCTCCTGAACGGCAGAGCGCGCGGCAGAATTCCTTGGCCGCCTCGCGCTTGCGTCGCCGGGAACCGGCGATCGGTTTCGCCCGCAAGCCGGCGTCGGCAGTCAGCCGTTCAGCTGCAGTCCGCGGGTATTTGCAGCGCATTACGTGACAGACGGCGCCCGCGTTCGCCGACGTGGGCCGGCGAGTCTGTAACGTCATGCGTTACCAACGCAGACGGGCCGGGCGGTATGTCGATGTGATGCGGTACATTCCCGCGTCGATCCCCTTGGGAGCGGCAAAACCGATGTCACGTAATACGTGACATCACCGCCTTGATTCCCTCGGGAACGAGAAAACCGATGTCACGTAATACGTGACATCGGCGGACTCGCCGGGAGCCCATCTCTTTGGGGTGTTCAGCGCCTGCCGGTAGCCGAACGCGGGATCTGGCAGAGATAGCCGCAGGCGCGCCAGGACCGGACCAGGGCCTTCTTCGCGGCGCCGGGGCGGATCACCAGCAGACCGAGGAGGGCGAGCACGGCAAAGGCGGGCGCCTTGAGGGCATTGCCGAGAAAGCGTGACACCAGATAGCCGCCCGCGCGGCCCTGACCGGCGCGGTCCACCACGCGCGAGCGGGCCGAATCGAAGGCGTGGCGCGCCGCGTAGCGGAAGGTCAGGCGCGCGGCCGGCATCTGGTGGCGGACCCGGGCGGCGGGGGCGAACCAGATTTCGAGGCCGGCGGCGCGCAGCCGCTGAATCATTTCGCTGTCGCCGCCGGAGAACAGTGTCTTCCCGGCGCGATCGAGTTCGGTGGCGAAGGGCCCGTGCTGCGCCAGCACCCGCCCGGGGATGGCGAGATTGGCCCCCATGGGGGTCTGCGACGGTGCCAGGGGGCCCGCGTCGGTCCGAAAGGCGAGCGGGGTGTGCGCGCCCTCCAGCCAGCGCGGCAGCCCGTCAGGGAACACCGGGATCACCTCGCCCCCGACCGCGCCGATGCGGCCGGCGCCGGCGCCGAACAGGGGGGCGGTGAGTTCACGCAGCCAGCTGGAATCCACCAGCAGGTCGTCATCCGCGAACACGATGATGTCGCCGCGCGCCTCGGCGATCGCCCGGTTGCGGGCGTGGTCCAGACCCTGCCGGGTCTCCCGCACGTGCCGCGGCGGCGGCCGGGCGGCGGCGAACGACGCGACCACTTCGCGCGTGGCATCGCGGGAGTTGTTGTCGATCACCAGCACCTCGAACTGATCGGCCGGAAAATCCTGCCGCGTCACGCCCGCGAGCGTCTGCCGCAGCAGCCCGGCGCGATTGTAGGTCGGAATCGCGACGGTGATGCGGACTTCGGAGGAGGCGTCAGTCAAACGCCGTCTCCCCTACGCGAGCCAGGAGGGGAGGTCAAATGCGCGTTGGCGCGCATCCGGCAGCGGCTTTGGTTCGGTCAGCGCTGCGCGCGCCCGGCGGAGCATGGCGGGAGATTCCGGTTCTTGGGCCGAGCGCTTGCCAGTTCAGCACCCGCGCACACATTGGGCCGGGACCATGAGGCTGCCGCTGCCGCACATCCGACCCTGGCTGACCGCCGTGCCGGCGGGCGCGCTGCTTCTCGCCTGGCCATGCGCGGGGCGTGCTGCGGACGGCCCGGCTCTCTTTGCCGACAACTGTGCCTCCTGCCATGGCGCGGACGGAAAGGCGCGGACGCCCGCCGGCCGGAAAGTGCATGCGAAGGACCTCTCGCTGAGCCAACTGACTGACGAGGGAATTGTGCGGCAGATTCGGGAGGGCTTTCGGGATAGCCACGGCCAGCCGGCGATGCCTCCGTTCAAGGAGCGGTTGTCCGACGAGGAGATCAAGGCGCTCGTCCCGATGGTGAAGAGCTTCCGGAAATAGGGGAACTCGGAGCGAGCCCGCCGGAGCGGCGACTGACGGGGCTCGCAGAAGGCGCTGGCGTGCGAGGCGCGGGCCCAAGGCGGGGATGTCAGGCGGCGGGCAGCCGCCGGCCGGCCGATCCGCGCCAGGGGACCAGCATCGGGACCGTTTGCTGGTAGCGGCGGTAGCGGTCGCCAAAATCGGCGACCAGATCACGCTCTTCCAGGCGGGTGCCGAGCACGATCCAGACGGTCCAGAGCAGGTTGAAGAGCAGGCGGTCTCGAGTCGCGTCCGGCACCGACCAGATCAGCACCAACATGGACGAGTAGAGGGGATGGCGGACCCAGAGGTAGGGGCCCCGTACCGCCAGGGGCATGGGCGAAAGCGACCGGCCGCGCCGATGCGCCTGAAGCGCGATCCGGCCAAAGGGGTCGAACACCCGCAGCGCGCGGACGCCCCAGACAAAGGCGCCGAGGGCCAGCGCGGAGAACGCCCGGGGCAGCCAGCGCAGCGCGCCCGGCAGCGCGAAAACGGTCGTGGACGAAGTTTGCCAGAGCAGCACGACGGCGGTGAGAACCGCGCCGGAGGCGATCGCATAGACCGCCGGCTCGCAGTGAGGCGGAACCCACGTGGAGAGCCGCGCGCGGAACCCTCGCCGGATCATCCCACTGTGCTGCCCGAAGAACAGCAGGCAGAGGACGCCGTCCCAGGCCAACGCCTGCGGTTCGGAGAGACTGAGACGAACGGCGCCCATGGGCTCAACGATCAGAAAGGCGGCAAGGAGCAGCAGCGATCCTCCACCGAGAAGGAAAGCCAGGCTCATGATGGCATAGGTGGAGCTTCGGTTCATCGGTGGCGCCTTGGCGGCTCGTGACGGCTCATCATCCGGCCACGCCTTGCCTGGATTCCGGGAGCGCGGTTCGCGCGAACTTTCCTCCGCCGCCTAGGGATTGGTGTTCCAGATTTCGCGCTGGATCTTCCACGCACCGTCCGCATCACGGCGCAGAACGTGGAGCCCCTTGAATTGCAGCACGCGGGAAACGCCGCCCGCCTTAGGGGTGACCCGCCAGCTGCAGGTGAAGGCGTGGCAGGAAAGATCGCCCGCCACCACGGTATCGTCATGGGTGAAACTAAGCCATTGGACGGAGACGCTCCGCAGAAATTCGTCCAGCCATCCGCGCAACTCCGCGCCCTGTTTGGGGGGAGCGTCCGGGGGCATGAAGACGGCATCGTCAGTCAAAACGGCGAAATAGGCGTTGCGATCGCCGGCGGCGATGGCGTTCGCCTCGCAGTCGATCGTGGCCAGC
>DATIWI010000239.1:0-4349 GCA_035519475.1 Opitutaceae bacterium | reverse complement strand
ATTCGCCGCCGTGATCGCCGGCCAGTGCGAGGCCCTGCTGAGCACGTTTTCCCGGGTCCAGACCGAGCGGCGGGACCCTGTGGCCACTCTGAAAACCATCGCCCGCGATTTCGTCGATCTCCTCTATGCGAGCGAGAACTTGGAGCTTTATCGCCTAATTATTGCGGAGCAACACAACTTCCCCAGCCTAGGTGAAGTAATCTACCGATCTGGCCCAGGCTCCTTCCACGAGCAACTTTCGTCGTATCTGACCAAACTGAAGGCAGAAGGCGTGCTCCGCCTCGCGGATGCGGAGACGGCGAGCCAACTCTTTCTAGGGATGCTGCAAGGCCACAAGCATTTCCGCTGCCTGATGGGACTGCAGCCGTGCTTGAGCGAAGCGGAAAAAGAATCGATCATCGCCGCTGCGGTTTCCCTGTTTCTCAAAGGACATGGTTATGAAGGCTAAATGGGGTTGGCTACTCCTGCTGGCGGGCCTCGCCGGATGTACCGTTGGACCCGATTACCGGGAACCCGTGCTCGCCGTCCCGAACCGCTGGCAGGCAGGAAGGTTACCGGCCGCCGGTTTGAAACCGATCGACCGGGAAGCGCTTAAGACCTGGTGGAAAAGCTTCGGCGACGCCCGTCTGGACCGCCTGATGAACCAGGCGCTCTCGGACAACCTGGACCTCCAAATGGCGCTGGCCCGCATCGACCAGGCCCGCGCCCAGCGCCTCGGTACCCGGGCCGAGCTGTTTCCTGAGGTCAACGCCTCGGCAAACGCGGGGAGGTTCGACAATCCCTTACCAGGCATCGCCCCCCCCGGCACCCGCTTCAACCTGTACGAACTGGGTTTCGACGCCCTGTGGGAAGTCGACCTGTTCGGCCGCCTGCGGCGCCGGCTGGAAGCGGCGACCGCCGATCTCGACGCAGCGGCGGAGGATTATGCTCAATCGCTCGTGACGCTGACGGCCGACCTGGCGCGCGCCTATGTCGAATACCGGAGCCTTCAGGACCAGCTGCGCATCACGCGCTCGAACCTGGACACGCAGCAGCACACGCTGAGACTGACGGAAAGGCTGTTCGAGGTAGGCGCCGGCACGCGGCACGATGTGGTGCGGGCACGGGCCCAGACCGAGACCACGGCGGCCCAGATTCCCGCCCTCGAGGCCGGGCTCGTCGCCACGCTTCGGCAACTGGAAGTGCTGGTAGGGCGGCAGCCCGGTGCGCTGACGGCCGCCATGACCGAGCCGGGCCCCGTGCCGGCGGCGCCGGGCCGGGAGATCCTGGCGTCGCCTGCGGCGACGATCCGCCATCGCCCCGACCTTCGCGTCGCCGAACGCCGGCTCGCGGCCGCCACCGCCCTGCAGGGCGCGGCCATCGCCGAGTGGTTCCCACGGGTCTCTCTGGCGGGCTTTTTGGGCTTCCGCAACACCGAGCTCGAAGACTTGTTCAAATCGGCCGCCTTCTCGTACAGTGCCCTCGGCAACCTCCTGCAGCCGCTGGTCAATTTCGGCCGCATCCAGGCCGGCATCGACTTGGCCGACGCGCGGCAAAAGGAAGCCTATCTGGCTTTCGAGAAGGCGGTGCTGGAAGCCCTGCGGGAGACGGAAACCGCCCTGACCCGCTATCTCCAGGAAGAGGTGCGGCGACAGACCCTGGCCCGCTCGGTGGCGGACCAGCGTGAATCGGTGAGGCTGTCGCAACTTCGCTATCAAGAGGGTGTCATCTCGTTCCTGGACGTGCTGGACGCCCAGCGCGCCCTCTTAGCCGCCGAAATCGAGCTGGCCCGGTCCGAAGCGGCAGCCTCCACCAATCTAATTGCCGTGTACAAGGCGCTGGGCGGCGGCGCGAATGCCCAGCCGCAGCAACCGGAATCCATGCAGGGGAAATCATGAGCAAGAGAATGAAATCGGCGCTGATCCTCGTCGGGGTCGTCGTGGCCGTCGCGGTGCTCTGGTGGGTCATGCGTCCCAAAGGCCTACCTCCCGGCATCGCCGCCGGCAACGGCCGTATCGAGGCGACCGAAATCGACATCGCCGCCAAAATCCCCGGCCGCATCGTCGAGGTCCTGGCGCGGGAAGGCGACTTCGTGCAGCCCGGCGAGGTGGTCGCGCGAATGGACACGCTCACGCTGCGCGCCCAGCGGGCCGAAGCCCAGGCCCAAGTCCGCCAGGCCGAGGATGCCTATCGGACGGCGCAATCCACTGTGGCCCAACGCCAGAGCGAACTGGCCGCCGCGGAAGCGGTCGTGGCCCAGCGCCGTGCCGAACTCGATGCCTACGGCAAACACTTGAAGCGCTCCCAGGCGCTCGTCGGTGAAGGCGCCGCTTCGCGCCAACAACTCGACGACGACCGCGCCCAGACGCTGGCCGCCCAAGCCGCGGTCAGCGCGGCGCAGGCGCAGGTGGCGGCGGCGCGGGCGGCCATCGAGGCGGCGCAATCGCAGGTCGTGGAAGCGCGGTCGGCGATCGACGCAGCCAAGGCGACGGTCGAGCGCCTGCAGGCCGACATCGACGACAGCGAACTGAAGTCACCGGTCCTCGGCCGCGTGCAGTACCGCATCGCCGAGCCCGGCGAAGTGCTGGGCGCCGGCGGCCGCGTGCTCAACCTGATGGACCTCACCGACGTCTACATGACCTTCTTTTTACCTACCGAGACTGCGGGCAAGGTCGCCATGGGCAGCGACATCCGCCTGGTGCTCGATTTCATACCGGGCTACGTGATCCCGGCCAAGGCCAGCTTCGTGGCCAGCGTCGCCCAGTTCACCCCGAAAACGGTGGAGACCGAGAGCGAACGCCTCAAGCTGATGTTCCGGGTGAAAGCGAATGTCGCTCCCGAGTTGTTGAAACAGTATCTCGAAGGGGTCAAGACCGGCTTGCCCGGCGTGGCCTACGTCAAGATCGATCCGGCCGCGTCTTGGCCCGCCTCGCTCGAAGTCCGACTGCCGCCGCCACGGCCATGAGCCCCGCTTCCGTGAACGCCGTCGTCCGCATTCAGGACGTCACCCTCCGCTATGGCGAGACGCTCGCCCTCGCCAGCCTCAGCCTGGATGTTCCCGCCAATCTCATGGTGGGCCTCATCGGCCCCGACGGCGTCGGCAAATCCAGCCTGATGTCGCTCCTCACCGGCGCCCGGGCGATGCAGCAGGGCCGCATCGAGGTGCTGGGCGGCGACATCGCCGACGCCGAGCACCGCCGCGCGGTCTGCCCGCGCATCGCCTACATGCCGCAGGGGCTGGGCAAAAACCTCTATCCTACCCTGTCGGTGTTCGAGAACGTGGATTTCTTCGGCCGGCTGTTCGGCCAGGAGCGGGCCGAACGCGACGCGCGGATTGCGGAACTCCTGGAAAGCACCGGCCTCGCGCCCTTCCGCGATCGTCCGGCGGGAAAGCTGTCCGGCGGCATGAAGCAGAAGCTCGGGCTGTGCTGCTCGCTGATCCACGATCCCGACCTCTTGGTGCTGGACGAACCGACCACCGGTGTCGATCCGTTGTCGCGCGCCCAGTTCTGGGAACTGATCGACCGTTTGCGCGCGCGCCGTGCCGGCATGAGCGTGCTGGTCTCCACCGCCTATATGGACGAGGCGGGGCGCTTCGACTGGCTGGTGGCGATGGATGCGGGTCGGGTCCTCGCCACTGGCACCGCGTCCGAACTGCGCGCCCGCACCGGCGCCGACACCTTGGAAGCGGCCTTCATCCGGCTGCTGCCGGAGGAAAAGCGCAAGGGCCACCGGGACGTGGTGATTCCGCCGCGCGCGACCTCCGGCGCGCCGGAAATCGCCATCGAGGCCCATGATCTCACCATGCGTTTCGGCGATTTCGTGGCCGTCGATCGGGTCAGCCTGCGGATCGAGCGGGGCGAGATCTTCGGCTTCCTCGGCTCCAACGGCTGCGGCAAATCGACCACCATGAAAATGCTCACCGGCCTGCTGCCGCCTTCCGAAGGCGAGGCAACACTGCTCGGCCAAGTCCTCGACGCCGGCAATCTGGCCACACGCCGGCGGGTGGGCTACATGACGCAAGCCTTCTCCCTCTATTCCGAACTGACCGTGCGGCAGAACCTGGAACTGCACGCCAAGCTGTTCCATTTGCCCAATGCCGAGATCCCCGCCCGCGTCGCCGAGCTGACGGAACGCTTCCAGCTCGGTCCGGTCATGGACACCCTGCCCGACGCCGTGCCGCTGGGGGTGCGCCAGCGCCTGTCGCTGGCGGTGGCGGTGATCCACCGGCCGGACCTCCTGATTCTCGACGAGCCGACCTCCGGCGTTGATCCGGTGGCGCGGGACGGTTTCTGGGAGCTGATCATTGACCTTTCGCGTCGCGACCAGGTCACCATTTTTATTTCCACCCACTTCATGAACGAGGCCGA
>DATIWI010000238.1:0-3667 GCA_035519475.1 Opitutaceae bacterium | reverse complement strand
GGCCCGCCACAAAAAGGCGTTCCATTTGCCGTGTCGGACTCCCCGCCGCATCACTCTCCATGTCCGCACTGCCGAGCATCCTGCACAACCGGCGACTATCCCATCGTCTCGGCCTGGGCATGATGGCAGTCCTGGGGATCTGCGCCGGGTCGGCGGCCGAAGGGGAATCTCCGGCCGAGCCGGCCTCGGTTCCATTCGCCGCACGGTCCGGCCCGCCCGGCGCCACCCTCTTCACGACGTTGCCGTCGGAGCAGACCGGCCTTAAGGCCGGCAATGCGTACGACGATCCGGCGATGTGGGGGCAACTCTACCACGAGTTCGCCGATGGCTCGATCGGCACCGGCGTTGCCATCGGCGATTTCGACGGCGACGGCCGGCCGGATATCTTCGTGGTGAGCAAGACCGGCCCGAACCGGCTCTTCCGCAATCTCGGCGGCTTTCGTTTCGAGGACGTCACCGACCGCGCCGGCGTCGCCGGTCCGACGGGCACGTGGAAGCAGGGCGCCGCCTTCGCCGACGTGAACAACGACGGCCGGCTCGATATCTACGTCTGCCGGTTCAACGCCCCGAACCTGCTTTATCTCAACCAGGGGGACGGGACCTTCCGGGAGATGGCGCATGCCTGCGGGCTCGATGTCACCGACGCATGCGTGATGGCGGCCTTCTGCGACTACGACCGCGACGGGTGGCTCGACGTGTATATCGCGACCAACCTGCTGGACCATGCCGTGCACCCCAATGGCCAGCGCGGATATCTCTTTCACAACAATCGCGACGGAACGTTCACGAACGTAACCGCTCGAGCCGGGATCTCCGGCGAGATGCAGAGCCATTCCGCCACGTGGTGGGACTACGACGAGGACGGCTGGCCGGATCTCTATGTCGGAAGCGACTTCTGGCCGCCCGATCAGCTCTACCACAACAACCGGGACGGCACCTTCACCAATGTGCTCTCTTCCGTCGTCCCGCACACGCCGCACTTCTCGATGGGCGCCGACCTGGGCGACCTTAACAACGACGGGCATCTCGACCTTTTCGTCGCGGACATGGCGGCTACGACGCGCTACAAGGACTATCGGGGCATGGCGAAGCTCAGGACCGCTTTGCCGGACGACCAGCGGTACCCCCAAGCGGCGCCCCAGGACATGCGGAATGCGCTTTTCCTCAACACCGGCACCGGACGCGTGCTCGAGGCTGCGCACCTGGCCGGCTTGCAGGCGACCGACTGGACTTTCAGCGTCCGCCTGGAAGATCTCGATCTGGATGGCCGTCTCGACGCCTATTTCACCACCGGCATGGTGCGCGAATTCACCAACGCGGACCTCGTGCAACGATCCGGCGCCGCCGGGAGCACGACCGAGAGCATCCGGGTCATGAAGACGAGTCCGCCGCTGGCCGAACGGCACCTCGCGTTCCGCAACCTCGGCGACCTGCGGTTCGAGAATGTCGGCGCGGCGTGGGGACTCGATCACCTGGGAGTCGGCTTCGGCGCCGCATTTGGCGATCTCGATGGCGACGGTGACCTCGATCTCGTTTTCGCCAGCTACGACGGTGAGCTCACCGTCTGCCGCAACGACGCCGAAACCGGCCATGCGATCGTGCTCGATCTGCGCGGCACCGCATCCAATCGCTTCGGGATCGGTGCCACCGTACGGGTGGAGACCGCCGACGATCCGCAGATGCGCACGCTCACTCTCGCCCGCGGCTACCTTTCCACGAGCGAGCCCATCGTGCACTTTGGCCTCGGTCACAATACTCTCATCCAGCGGCTGACCGTGGAGTGGCCCAGCGGCCGCCGCCAGACGTTCAGCCACCTCGCGGCCGACCGGCGCTACACCATCACCGAACCCGCGGAAGCCCCGGTGGTGTCACCGCCGGCGCCGCCCGCCCCGCTATTCACCGAATCCGGTCAGGCGGCGCATCTGGATGTCCCCAATCACGAGCTTCCGCTCGATGAGTTGCGCCAGCAGCCGCTGTTGCCATTCCGGTTCAACCGGCCCGGCCCCGCGGTCGCCTGCGCCGATTTGGATGGCGATGGCGAAGACGATCTCGCCCTGGGCGGCGTGTCGGGGGAGTCCGGCCGGCTGCTGTCCAATCTCGGCGGCGGCTTGTTTCTCGCCTACGGCGCGAGCGTGTTCGGGGAGAATGTCAGGGTGGCCGACGGGCCGATCCTCGCGTTCGATGCCGATGCCGATGGCGACCTGGATTTGCTGGTCACCAAAGCCGGCGTCGCGGCGCCGGCCGATTCGCCGGCCTACCAGCCGCACCTCCTGCTCAATGATGGCCGGGGCCGGTTCGCGGCGGCACCGGCCGGGATGGTGCCCTCGCTCCCCATCAGCGTGGGGGCTGCCGCCGCCGCCGACTTCGAGCACACCGGCCGGCTCGGCATCTTCATCGGCGGCCGCATCGTGCCGGGCCGCTATCCGCTGGCGCCGCGCAGCGCCCTGCTCGCGTGGCGCGACGGACGCTATGTCGATGTGACGGCCGAGTTCGCATCCTCGTTCGAAGGGCGCGGCCTGATCACCGCCGCGCTATGGAGCGATGTAGACGGCGACGGCTGGCCCGATCTGCTCGTCGCGTACGACTGGGGTCCGGTCGCGTGCTACCGCAACGTGAACGGAAGACATTTTGAGGACGTGACGGAGAAACTCGGCTTCACCTCCGCGGGCACCGGCTGGTGGCGCGCCCTGGCGGCGGCGGATTTCAACGGCGACGGCCGGCCGGATTATGTTGTGGGCAACATCGGGCTCGACACCCGGTACCACGCCTCGGCCGCCGAGCCGGCAGTACTCTACGCCAATGTGCCGCTCGACGGCTTTGCTCCGCAGCTGGTCGAGGCGCAGGCCGAGGGAGGCCAATGGTATCCGCTGCGCACGCGGGAGACGCTGGTGAGCGTGTTTCCCTCGCTGGCGCGCCGCTTTCCCACGAGCGAGTCGTATGCACGGGCCACGCTGGAGGAGGTGTTTCCGCCCGCGGCGCTGGTGGCGGCCACCAGGTTCGCGGCCACCGAATTGCGCAGCGGCATCCTGCTTTCGCAGCGGGATGGCAACTATCGCTTCTCCCCGCTGCCGCGCTTGGCCCAGATCGCTCCGATCCACGGCATCGTGGCGGGCGATTTCGACGGGGACGGTCGCGCCGACCTCATGGTGGTTGGCAACTCCTATGCGCCGATTCCCGAAACCGGCCGGTTCGACGGCGGCCTCGGCTGGCTGTTGCGCGGTGACGGCATGGGCGGTTTCACCCCGGTGCCGCCGGCTGCGAGCGGATTCGTCGTACCTGGCGACGCTCGCGCGCTGGCCGTGGCCGATTTCAACCAGGATGGCTGGCCGGATCTTTTTGCGACGCGGAACAACGACGTTCCGCTGACTTTTCTCAACCGCGGCCTGCCTGGCCGGCACAGCTTCGGTGCGACACTGCACGGGGCGCCGGGAAATCCCACGGCGGTGGGGGCCCGGCTCACGCTGCGGCTTGCCGACGGTTCGACGCAGAGCGCTGAAATCAGCGCCGGCTCGGGTTATTGGGCGCAATCGAGCGCGACGGTGTTTTTCGGGTACCCCGATTCGGTGCCCCCGGTGCGGCTGCGGATTCGCTGGCCCGATGGTCGCGAAACCGAGCGTGCGTTTGCGGCGCCGCCGCCGAAACTGCTGCGCCTCTCCCGGGAATAGAG
>DATIWI010000237.1:0-12615 GCA_035519475.1 Opitutaceae bacterium | reverse complement strand
TGTCTCCCGCTCCCATCATTCAATTCCGTGTTTCCTCCGGGCCGCTCCCGGTTAGCCTGCCCCTCGCCGTGGAAGCCCCCACCGACCACGACCTGATGATTGCAGTGCGCGCCGGCGAGATCCGGCGGCTCGGCGACCTGTTCGAGCGCCATCACCGGCAGCTCTACGGTTTCTTCGTGCGCCTGACCAACCAGCCGGCCGTCAGCGAGGACCTCGTCCAGATCGTCTTCTACCGCATCCTGAAATACCGCCACACCTACCGCGACGAGGGCAAGTTCTCGGCCTGGATCTACCATCTCGCCCGCAAGGTGGCCGCCGATCATTTCCGCCGCCGCAGCACCGCGCCCGTGGCCACCGACCCGGACGATCTGCACGCCGTGCCCGACCACGCTCCCCACGCGGCGGAGCGCGCCGCCGCGGCCGACGACACCGCCCGCCTGCATGCCGCCCTGGCGGCGCTGGATCCCGAGCAGCGCGAACTGCTCGTGCTCGCGCGCTTCCAGCGCCTGAAGCACGAGGAACTCGCCCGCCTCTTCGACACCTCGGTCGGCGCCGTGAAGGTGCGCGTGCACCGCGCCCTCAAGAACCTCCGCGACGTCTATTTCAAACTCTCCCACGAACAGCCCGCCTGACACCGCCCCGCCCACCTTCACTTTCACCCTCCCTTGCCATGAACTGCGAACGCATCCAGGAAAGCTTCCTCGACTACCAGGACGGCCGGCTCTCGCCCGCCGAGGCCGCCGCGGTGCGCGACCATCTCAAGACCTGCCTCGAGTGCCAGCGCGAATGGGCCGGCCTGCAGGAGATCTCCCTCAAGCTCGACCGCCTGCCGCCCGTCGACCCCAGCCCCCGGTTGCGCACGCAATTCTACGCCATGCTCGAAACCCACCGGCGCGCCGCCGATTCCCGCAGTCCGTTCGTGCTCGTGCGCAGCCGCCTCGACCGCTTCTTCACCCGCCTGCTGCCCGCGCGTCCCGCCCTCCAGTTCGCATTCGCCTGCAGCCTGCTCGTCGCCGGGCTCCTCCTGGGCGCGCGCTACTTCCGGCCGGCGGCCGCGGATCCCGCGGTCTCCCGCGAACTGGCCGACCTCCGCGCCAAGGTGGAGACGATGGACAAGCTCGTGAGCTCCTCGCTGCAACGGGAGCCGACCGGCGAACGCCTGCGCACCGTGCTCGCCTCCACCTCGCTCAAGGACTCGGGGCCGGCCGTGGTCAACGGCCTCCTCACCACGCTCGCGTTTGATCCCAGCGTGAATGTGCGCTTGTCCGCGCTCGAGGCGCTCTATCCCCATGCCGACCAGGGGGCCGTGCGCTCGGCCGTGGCCTCCGCACTCCCGCGCGAACCCTCGCCGCTCGTGCAGGTCGCCATGATCGATTTCCTGGCCACCACCCGCGATCCCGCCGCCGTCTCCACACTGGAGGATGTCAGTCGCACCGCCACCTACGACCAGACGGTCCGCACCGCCGCCCGCCGCGCCCTCGCGCAGCTCTGACGCCTCCCGAGCCCTTCCCCGCCTGCATCACTTCGTTCCACCGCCAGCTCCAACTACATCCCCTATGCCCATGAAAGCCAACCTCCGCCTCCTCACCTGCCTGCTCAGTCTGCTCGCGATCGGCCTGGCCGCCCGCGCGGCTGACCAGGCGCCCGCGGCCGCCGAGGACGACGCCGCCGTGTCGCCCACCGTCCTCAAGTTCAGTGACCCGGCCAAACCCGGCAAGATCCGCCTGCACGTCATGTGGGGCGATGTCACCGTCACCGGCGCCGACACGCCCGAGGTCACCATCGCGTCCAACATCAAGAACAAAAACGTGCCCGAAAAGCGCGCCGACGGCCTCCGGCGCCTCGATTCGGAGGTCACCTACTCCGCCGAGGAAAAGGACAACGTCATCACCGTCGAACTGGGTGGCGAGGGTCCCTTCCCGACGGACGGCGACGCCACGCTCACCATCACCGCACCCCGCGCCACCTCCGTCGTGATCGAGAATTCGCTCGGCGGCGATGTCACGGTTAAGAATCTTGCGGGCGACTCCGAAATCCGCTGCCTCAACGGTGAGGTCCACCTCAATCAGATCTCCGGCGCGGCGCTGGTCGAGACCATGAACGGCGAGATCCACGCCGCCTTTGCCAAGGTGCCCGAGGGCAAGCCGCTCTCCTTTACCTCGATGAACGGCGAGGTCAGCGTGCTCATTCCGGCCGACACCAAGGCGAACGTGCGGCTGCGCACCCAGAACGGCGCGGTCTACACGGATTTCGACGAAAAGGCGTTGGTGACCCGGACCGAGGCCGCCCACGGCCGGATCTCCACCCACATCCGCATCAATACCGGCCATCCCTCCGGCAAGTCCAAGTCGGAGAGCATGACGGACAGCGACTGGCACGCCGAAGTCCGCGACGCCGTGCGGGAAGCCGCGCGGGCCGGCGCCGAAGCCGCCCGCGAGGCGGCGGAAGCGGCGCGCGCAGCAGTCGACGCCGCGCGGGAAGGCATTGCCGAAGCCCACGCGAACGCCATCCCGGCCATCCCGCCGATACCTCCCATGCCCCACGTGATGCCGTCCGTCTCCGGCGGCAAGGTCGTGAGCGGCACGCTCAACGGCGGCGGCCCCGAAATCCAGATCGCCACGATGAACGGCTCCATCACCCTGCGCAAAGCGCAGCCGTGACACCCGCCTCCGCTTCCCTCGCGCCCGTCCGCGGCGGGCACCGCCAGCCTGAACCCATCCGCGGCTTCCTGAACATGTCAACCCATGGTTGACATGTTCATTATTTCCGGGGGCGCGCGGAAACTTCCGCTGCGGTCCCGGGTCGGAAGAGGACGCCCATGAAATGCCTGCTGCCACCGACTGCCCGCCGACTCTGGCGCGAATGGCTGCGCCCGCTGGCCCTGGCGGCCGCGGTTGTCCTGCCGCTCAAGTCCTCGCTCGTCGAATGGAATTACATTCCGTCGGCCTCGATGGTTCCCTCGCTCCTGCCCGGCGATCTCGTGTGGGTGAACAAGCTCGCCTACGACCTGAAGGTGCCGTTCACCACCTGGCACCTCGCCCAATGGGGCGCTCCGCAGCGCGGCGAGGTGGCGGTCTTCTACTCGCCCGCTGACGGGACGCGGCTGGTCAAGCGCGTCATCGGGCTGCCGGGCGACGTCATTGAGTCGCGCCAGGACCACCTGTATGTCAACGGTGCGCCGGTCGCCTACACCGCGTCGTCCGCCGGGCGAGAAATCGCCGGCGCCGGAGTCATCGTGGCCGAGGAGGACCTGCCCGGCCGGAAGCATCCGGTGATGATCCAACTCCAGCGTCCGGCCCTGCGGACCTTCGGACCCGTCCGCGTTCCGCCCGGCTGCTACTTTATGATGGGGGACAACCGCGACGACAGCCACGACTCGCGTTACTTCGGCTGCGTGCCGCGCCAACGCATCATCGGACGAACCGCGACCGTCCTCGCCTCGGCGGACCCGGCGCACGGGCTCCGCCCGCGCGGCGACCGCCTCCTGCGCGCGATTCCCTGAGCCGGCGGCCGCCGCGCCCGCCGGCGTCCTACTCCGTTTCGCTGAACGCGAAGAGCGTGGTGACCATCAGCCCGGCTTCCACCAGCCGGCGCGAGCCGCCGAGCTCGGGTAGATCGATGATGGCCACGATGCCCACGACCTCCCCGTGGAGCGCGCGGAAGAGCTTCGTCGCCGCCAGCAGCGTGCCGCCGGTCGCGATCAAGTCGTCCACGATGATCACGCGGTCGCCGGGCTGGCAGGCGTCCGCGTGCACCTCGATGGTGGCGGTGCCGTATTCCAGCGAGTAGTTCGCCGCCACGGTCTCGTAGGGCAGCTTGCCCTTTTTGCGCACGAGGACGAACGGTTTGCCGAGTTTGTAGGCGAGCACTCCGCCCAGGATGAAGCCGCGGGCGTCCACGGCCGCCACAATGTCCGCCCGCAGCGGCGCGGCGGCGGCGGCCAGGGCATCGACGGTGGCGCGAAACGCCGCGGCATCCTGGAAAAGCGTGGTGACGTCGCGAAAGTTCACGCCCGGCTTGGGCCAGTCACGGATGGTGCGGATCTTGGATTTGAGGGTGGCGGCGTCCATGTCAGTCCTTCGCCCGGAGATATTGCACGGGCCAGGCAACGGTGGCGCCGAGCACCCGGGCCGCGTGCAGCGGCCAGTAAGGATCGCGCAAAAACTGGCGGGCAAGCAAAATCACATCGGCCCGGCCGTCGGCCACAATGCGCTCCGCCTGCTCCGGCAGCGTGATGAACCCCACCGCGCCCGTGGCCAGCCCCGCCTCGCGGCGCACCGCCTCCGCAAACGGCACCTGGAAACCCGGCCCGCCGGGGATCTTTGCCCGCGGCAGCGTGCCGCCGGAGGAGCAGTCGAACAAGTCGACGCCGCGCGGCTTCAGCGCGCGGGCTAGGGCCACCGTCTGCGGCGGGTCCCAGCCGCCGGTCTCCGTCCAGTCGGTGGCCGAGATCCGCACCCACAGCGGCAGGCTTTCCGGCCAGACGGCGCGCACGGCGTCGACCACTTCGGCGACAAGGCGAATGCGGTGTTCAAACGATCCGCCGTAGCCGTCCGTGCGATGGTTGCTCAAGGGCGAGAGGAACTGGTTGAGCAGGTAGCCGTGCGCCGCGTGCAATTCGACGATCTCAAAGCCGGCGGCACGTGCGCGCCTTGCCGCCGCGGCGAAGGCCCGGACGATTTCCGCGACGCCCGTCGCGTCGAGTTCCTGCGGCACCGGGTGATCCTCGGCGAACGGCACGGCGCTGGGCGCGACCACCGGCCAGCCGCCCTCCGCCGGCGCCACGGGGCGGCCGCCCTGCCAAGGCCGCGCCGTGCTGGCCTTGCGGCCGGCGTGCGCGAGCTGGATCGCCGGCACCGCCCCCTGATCCCGAATGAACTTCGCCACCCGCGCCAGCGGCTCCAGGTGGGCGTCCAACCAGAGGCCGAGGTCGTGCGGGGAGATCCGGCCGCGCGCCTCCACCGCCGTCGCCTCGGCCATGACGACGGCGGCGCCGCCCACCGCGCGCGTCCCCAAGTGGACGAGATGCCAGTCGGTCGCGAAGCCGTCCTGGCACGAATACTGGCACATGGGCGACACCACGATGCGGTTGCGCAGCGTGACCCCGCGCTGCGCCAGCGGCGAGAAGAGGACGGACATGGCGCCCACCGTTGGCCGAATCCACGCCGGGGCAAGCGGGAAGCGGACCACGGGAGCGCGCGCTCCACGGGCGGGCCGGTGCGGGCCAGCCCCGCGCAACCCTCGGCGCGACGGCCCGCGCCCGCGCGGCCGTCGCCACGCAACATGTCAACCATTGGTTGACATGTAGGCCGGCGCATCCTCGGCGTTGACGCGTCTGAATCCGCGCGGCCTCGAGCCGCGGCGCGAGGCCCGGCTCCTACCAGATCTTGGCCCGCTGTTCGGGCGAACGCCACATCGGGTCGCCTTCCTTGATGCCAAAGGCGGCGTAGAACTCGGGCAGGTTGACCAACGGCCCGAAGGCGCGGAACTGGCCGGGCGAATGCGGATTGCTCATCACCTGGCGGCGCAGGGCGTCGTCGCGAAACTGCGTGCGCCACAGTTGCGCAAAGGCCAGGAAGAAGCGCTGCTCGGCGGTCAAACCGTCGATCTTGGGCGGCGGCGGCTTGCCGGCCAGCGAGCGTTCGAAGGCATCGTAGGCGATGGTCACGCCGCCGAGATCGGCAATGTTCTCGCCGAGCGTGAGCTCCCCGTTGACCTTCAGGCCCGGCAGCGCCTCGAACTGGTTGTACTCGTCCACGACCTTCTGCGCGCGGGCCTTGAACTGGGCGGCGTCCGCCTCGGTCCACCAGTCGGCGAGATTGCCGTCCGCGTCGTAGAGCCGGCCCCGGTCGTCGAAGCCGTGCGTGATTTCGTGGCCGATGACCACGCCGATGCCGCCGTAGTTGACCGCATCGTCGAGCGCGGGATCGAAGAACGGCGGCTGGAGAATGCCGGCCAGGAACACGATCTGGTTGGCGGTGGACTGGAAGTAGGCGTTCACCACCTGGGGCGGCAGGCCGAACTCGTCCCGGTCCACCTTGCGCCCGATCAAGCCGAGCTGGCGTTGCACCTCGAACCGGCCGGCGCGGTCGAGATTCTCGAAGAAACCGTCGCGGTGGAGGGTGAGCGCGGAGTAGTCGCGCCATTTCGGCGGATAGCCGATGAGCGCCCGGAAGCGGGCGAATTTCGCCAGCGCCTTCGCGCGGGTGGGCGCGCTCATCCAGTCCACCTGTTCGAGATGCGCCTTCATCGACGCCTCCACGTTGGCGACCAGGGCGGCGAGGCGCGCCCGCACCTCGGGCGGGAAGTAGCGGTCGACGTACAGCCGGCCGACCGCCTGCCCGATCTCGGCGTCGAGCAGCCGGGCCATCCGCTGCCAGCGGGGCTCCATCACCGGCACGCCGTTGAGCACCGTCCCGTTGAAGCGAAAGCTCTCGTCCGCCAACGCCGCGGACAGGTACGGCGCGGCGTCGGAGACAACGCGCCAGCGGAGATAAACCTTCCAATCATCGAGCGGCCTCTGTTGGAGCATGCGGCCGACGGCCGCGAAGAAATCGGGCTGGCGGACGATGATCTCCCGCGCCTGCGCCGGATAGTTGATGGCAGCAAGATAGGTCTTCACCGGAAAGCCCGGACTCGCGGCCGCCAGCGTGTCGACGGTCATCTTGTGGTAGTTCGCGATCGGATCACGCAATTCCACCGGCGTCTTGGAGATCTCGGCGAGCGCGCGCTCCAGCGCGAAGGCAGTGGCGGCGTGGGCCCGCGCGGCCTCGGCCGATTCGCCGGTGCGCATCAGCAGCTTCGCCATGTGATCGAGGTAGGCGGCGCGATGCTTTTCGAAGCGCGGATCGAAGTAGTAGTCGCGCGATGGCAGGCCCAAGCCGCCTTGGGAGAGGATCAGGATGTAGGTGTCGCTCCGTTTGTCGTCTGGCTGCACGCCGCGGCTGAACAGCGGCAGGCTCGGGGCGACAAACGCACCGCTCGGGTTGAACGGCGGGGGCACGAGCCGAGAATGCAGCGCGGCAATCACTTTAAACAGATCGTCCACCGAGGCGACGGCATCGACCCGCGCGAGATCGGCCGCCACCGGCTTCAGGCCGGCCGCCTCGATCGCGGCGGTATCCATCGCCGTGGCATAAAAATCGCCCACCTTCTGCGCGAGCGAGCCGGCTTCGCCGGGATGCGCGGCGGCGTCCTCCAGCACGCGGCGGATGAGAAACCGGTTGCGCTCGTCCAGTTGGTTGAAGCTGCCCCACATCGCCTTGTCGGCGGGAATCTCCGTGGTCTGGTACCAGCGGCCGGCCGCGTAGCGGCCAAAATCGACCCGCGGATCGACCGTCGGGTCCATGTACGCCGCGTTGAAACTCGGCGCCGGCGGCTCGATGTCGTCGGCGGCCGCCAGGCGCGGCAGCACGCACGGGCTGAGGGTGAGCGCCAGCACGGGCGCGGGAGACAGCAGTCGGTGAAAACGCATGACCTGAGCGTCCCCCACCGCGCGCGGCGGCGCAACGGCAAAGCTCAACCCCCGCCCCGGAGCGGGGTCCCGATCCGCCGCCTCACCGCGGCCGCTTGAGCGCGAAATGGTCGGTGGTGCGGCAGTACAGCTCGCCGCTCATCCGCCCGATCAGGTCGATCTTGGCGGGATCAACCCGGCCGTCGGCGCCCAGCACCGCGTCGCTGACGTGCACCAGGTGAATGCGGCCGAAGACGACGTTCGCCGCGAGCGGCCCTTCGCCGATGTCGACGATCTGGTGCAGCGTGCATTCGAACGCCACCGGCACCGCCGCCACCCGCGGCGGGCGCACCCGCACGGATGGGGTCGACGCGATGCCGCACTTTTCGAATTCGCTTTCGCCATAGGGCAGCGTGGCCGCGGTCGCGTTCATCGGCTCCGCCAGCGCGTACGGCACGACGTTGACCACAAACTCCGGCACCTCCCGGATGTTGCGCACGGTGTCCTTGGGCTGTCCGTCCCGGTTGTTCACCGGCACGAACATCAGCGTCGGCGGGTTCGAGGTGACGCCCTGGAAGAAGCTAAACGGCGCCAGGTTGGTGCGGCCCGCGGCGGAAATGGTGGAAACCCACGCGATCGGGCGCGGTGCGATGACGCTGGTCATCCAGCCATAGACCTCGCGGGCGGGAAGCTTGGCGAAATCGAGGAGCATGAAACCAGCAGCGATGACCGGCGCCCGAGGGCGAGTCAAATCCTCATCCTCAGCGTCGCGCTCCAGCCGACATCACCACCCTCCCGGCGCGCGTCGCGGCATGCTCTCGCGTCGCTCGGATCGCGCTGCTGCTCATTTGGGACCCGGACCGGACGCCTTGCCCGTCTCGGCGGCGACCCGGAGCCCGGCGAGATTCCGGTGAAACACCTTTCCCATCATCGGCTTCAACACCAGGCCCAGCCACCGCCGCAGCGGGTTGGCCCCAAGGTTGACGCTGTCGAACCACATGACGAGCGTCGCGCCGCCGCCGACCGATTCGAGCTCGATGTTGCCGCGCACCACGATCGGCCGGTCCTTCATGCGCATTTCGTAGCGGATGAATTGGTCCGGTTTGGCGTCGCTGATCGTGAGCGTCCCGTCGCCCAGCTTTTTCGCCGTCCAGCTCATCGCCGCGCCCAGACCGGATTCGGGGCCGGAGTAGCTGTACTCCAGTGAGGGGTCCTCCCGCTTGCTCCACATGGTCCAGTCTGGCCAGGTCTTGAGATTGGCGACCCACGGGAAGATCGCGTCCGCCGGTTTGTCGATGCCGATGTCGCGCTGGATGGTGATTTCGCGGGGTAACAGCCAGCCGACGACCACCAGGAGCACCACGAGTCCGAGCACAAGGAGTAGAATCGTCAGGAGCATGGCCGGAGGCTAGCGTGCCGCCCGGCGCATTCCAAGCCTGCGCTGTCACGCCCCGCGCGCGGCGCGCTTCTCGCACATGAGCGCGAAGATATTCCGGGCCGGGTCGCGGTATTCCGCGATCCATAGCTCGTGATCAGGCATCCTGGCCACGAGTTGCGGGGATTGCTCGCACGGCACGCCGCGCGCGGCGAGCGCCTGATGGGCGCCGTCGAGATCGCCGACCGTGAAGTAGAGGATCGACGCCGGATGGTCGAGTTCCGCAATCTCGGGCGGACTGAACATCAGCCGCACCCCGCCACAATCCATGAAGGCGAGGCGTTCGTTGACGGTGAAGAGGGGCTTGAGGCCGAGCACGTCCCGGTAGAACGCGACGGAAACCGCCACATCGCGGGCCAGGACGGCGATCTGCGCGATCCGGCCGACGGTCACTGCAGGGGTCGGGGTGGAAGCAGGCATGCCCCACCCTAGCAACCTCCAGTCCACCGGCAAATCCCAGCCCGATTTCGACCCGGCCTGCGGGCGCACCCACGGTTGCGCCGCGCTCAATCGCGGGCAAAGTGCGGTCATGCTTTCCCGCGCCCGCCTTGGCTGCCTCGCCCTGCTTGCTTCCGTTTGGGTTCGCGCCACCGGACCGGAGGCGACTCCCGTCGCGGACGGGCTCTACGCCGAATTCACCACGCCTCGGGGCGTGATCGTCGCCGAATTGTACGACCGGCAGGCGCCGCTGGCGGTCACGAGCTTTGTCGGCCTCGCCGAGGGCACGCTGGGCCCCGCGCCGCGCAAGCCGTTTTTCAACGGCCTCACCTTTCATCGGGTGGTGCCGGACTTCGTCGCGCAGGGCGGCGATCCGCTCGGCACCGGGGAGGGCGGCCCGGGTTACACGTTCCCCGACGAATTCGCGCCCGGCCTGCATCACGAGGCGGCCGGCGTGCTTTCCCTGGCCAACGACGGCCCGGATACAAATGGCTCACAGTTCTTCTTCACCCTGCGCGAAACCAACCGGCTCAACTACCTGCACACCGTCTTCGGCCGCGTGGTGTGCGGGCTCGACGTGCTCGCCCGGATCGTGCAGGGCGACGCCATGCAGGTGCGGATTCTGCGCATCGGCGTCCGCGCGCAGGGGTTCCGCGCCGACGACCAGGCCTTCGCCGCCCTGCTCGCGGCGACACCCAAGTACGCCGGCCAACCCGCACCCGGACCCACGGCGCCTTTTGACGACCCCGACCACCTGCTGCCCGCCGACCCGCCGCGCGCAAAGAACTTCAACTACAAGCTGGCCAACTTCGAGCGCGCCACCGGTCTCCGCCTCGCCGCCCGCGTCTTTCGCACGTTCCAGCCCGAGGCCGCGGGGCAGACCGTCAACGCCTTCCGGGGCGAGCTGGCGCACCGGCTCGGCGTAGATAAGCGCGGCGCGCTCGCGCTCTATTTCGCCGATCGCGACCTCTGGACGCTCTGGATTGGCGACGAACAGCTCCCTGTCTTCAATCCCGCCGGGCTCAAACTGCATGCCCGCAAGCTGGAATTCATCGCCGCCGCCCGGAGCCGCGCCAGCGAGGCCCAGGCCTACGCGCAGCGGATCAACGGGCCCGACCATCCGCTGACTGACGGCCAGAGGCTCAAGCTCTTCACCGACGAGATCCTCGACGGCCTGATTTCCCTCTTCGAGCCCAAGCCCGCCGCGCCGCCGCCCTAGTGCGGTTTGAATTAGGGTGTAGTCGTAGCATGTCATTGCGAGGAGCCCCGCCGCAGCGGCGGGGCGACGAAGCAATCCAGCTGGATCGCCGCGGCGCGCTTTGCGCACCTCGCGATGACAAAGCGGTAAAGAAGCGGCTACAGTTCAATTCAACCCGCCCTAGTGCCGCCGGCGGTTCAAGTGGGCCAGGAGGAGCGTGAAGAAGAAGAGCACGAGATTCTGGAGCGGCAGCTGCAGCGGTGTGGGGAGCGCATAGATGATGGCCACCGCCGGCACCCACACCCCGAGGTTGGCGATCATCGTCGGCAGCACGCTGCGCACGTACCAGCCGGGCGCGCGGAAATCCGCCCCGACCGCCCGCAGGTCGAAGTTCATCGCGTTCCATTTGTAGACCAGCACGGTGAGCGGCACCGCAAACGCCGGACAGTAGACGAACTGGTCCAACAAGGCCTTCGTCGCGATCGTGGCGGCGTCGTGGCCCGGACCCACCATGTACGCGAGGAGGCGGTACCAGATCTCGATCTCCAGGCCCTTGTAGCCCCAGAAGACCGTCAGCAGCAGCCCCTGCCTCCCCCCGTACTGGCTGCGCGAAAGCGGATTCGCCCGCAGGTAGAAGAACGGCAGCACTCCGCCGAAGAGGCCGGTGGACATAATGCCGAACGCCAAACCCGTCCGCGCCCGGAACGCCAGGAGGTGCTCGAAAACCCCCCGCGTGGGCGCATGATGGTAGTAGGCGAGCACCACCGCGAGAGCCACGACCTGCAACACGAGGCCCGGCACCAGGTTGGCGCGGGCCCCACGCAGGCCGGCCTGCCAGGGAGGTTCCCGAAAAGGGGCAACGGACGACATGAAACCGGCGAGCTTCCCATGGCGCCCCACGGCGCGCCAGCGCGAAATGCGCCCCGCCACACCCTGGCCGGTGCGAGAGCTGCCCGGAATTCATGAGGGCTGCCCGTGCCGGGACCCAGGGCCCGGACCCCTCCGGCTCCACCCCCGCCGGCGCATCCGCCATCTCCCGCCATGTCAACTATTAGTTGACATATTTCCGGCAGCGATGGGTCGGGGGACGCGGCGGGCTTTCCGGAAAAACCCGGCCGGCTGGTCCCGTGGCGGCTGCGCGCCGTGGTCCCGCCGGACCGATCGCCCGGAAGCGGCTAGGCCTCGCCGAGGTTCCGGCGCAGGATGGCCCGCAGCGCCGCCGGATCGCAGACGGTGATCGCCCGGGCGGCCACCGTGATGAGGCGGCGGTCGCGCAGGGCGCGCAGCGTCCGCGACAGGGTTTCGCTGCTGGTGCCCAGCTCGGCCGCGAGCACGCGCTTCGTGCCGGGCAGCGGGACGGCGCCGGCTTGGCCGCGGCTCTGTTTGAGCAGCCAGTTGACCAGCCGCGTCTCGACGTCCTTGAGCGTGAGGTCGTCCAGCATCCCCACCAGCACCCGCAGGTGCTGGCTCATGGAACCGAGCATGCGCAGCGCCAGGTCGGGCCGTCGACCGATGAGCGCCAGGACCGGCCCCTTGGGAATGAGCAGCACCGTGCTCGCCTCCACCGCGCGGGCATCCGCCGGGTAGCCGGTGGGCGACGCCAGGGCGGCCTCGGCGAACGATTCGCCCATGCGAAAGACATGAATGACCTGCTCCTTGCCGGCGGCGCTCACCCGGTGGACGTTGATCGCGCCGCGCTGCACCACGTAGAAGCCCTCGGAGGCGGCCCCCTGGCGAAAAAGATACTCGCCCCGCTCGAGGCTGCGCAGTACGGCGAACGCCGCAATTGCCTCGAGATCCTCCGCCGACAGGCCGCTGAAGAGCTGGCAACAACGCAGCGTGCTGGCGAAGGCAGTGATCTTCAATTCAGGCGGACGCGGGGTCATCGGCGGCTCCACTACGAGAAGAAACTTGTAGGAGCGCGGTTGCTCGCGATCAACCCCGCGGAGAAGGGACGAGGGGGCAAGGAGAATCGTCCCTGCTCCCTGCTCCCTTCGCCCTGCTCCCCTCAGCGAAGCGCCTGCCCGCAGGCTGCTACATCGCCTCTTTCCAGAAATACGCCGCCCACGCGCCGTCCGCCCGGCGCTCCAC
>DATIWI010000236.1:0-2498 GCA_035519475.1 Opitutaceae bacterium | reverse complement strand
CAGACCACCCGCGACAGAGGGAAACGCTCCTTCAGCTTCGTCACTTGGGCGGCGACGGTCGTGCTGTCGGCGGTATTGCCTGGAAAAACGTCCACCGCGATCGGGCTCCCCTCGGCGGTGCACAGCAGACCCAAGACGATCTGCGGATCACTGCGCCGCTCGTCCCGGCTGTAACCATAGGCGGCCAGCGGACAATGGCGTCCGGTGAGCCAAGTGGAGGTAAGATCGTACCGCACGAGCACCCCATCACGGAGATGCTTCTTCGCCAACGCCCGCCCGATTGTCGGCGCCGACGTGAAAGTGGTGCGAAACGGCCGATAGAAAAATGGATCGGCGTGAGGGAGCGCTGGGGTATTTTTTGGGCGGGCGTAGGAAGGCGCCGCCAACCCGGGACGGGCTGGCGGCGGGAAACGGCCAAGAGCGGAGGGAGGATCAGGCGTCGGCCTGGTCGCGCATGCGGTAACTGCGCCCCTCGATGACGACGGACTCGGCGTGATGCAGCAGGCGGTCGAGTAAGGCCGAGGTCAGGGTGCTGTCGTTGTTGAAGATTTCCGGCCACTGTTTGAAGGCGCGGTTGGTGGTGATGATGGTGGAGCCACGCTCGTAGCGCTGGCTGATCACTTGAAACAGGCCATCGGCGCCGAACTTGTCGATGGGCAGGTAACCTAGTTCGTCGATCACCAGGAGCGAGGGTTTCAGCAGGCGCGCCATTTCGCGCTTGATGCCGCCGGTGGCCTGGGCCGCGGCCAGCGCATTGACGATATCGACGGCGCTGGTGAACAGCGCCGTTTTGCTCTGGAGGCACGCGGTGTGTGCCAGAGCGATCGCGAGGTGCGTCTTGCCGACCCCGACCCCGCCCAACAGAATGACGTTGCCGTGCCGGGGCAGGAACTCCAAACGGAACAGGTGCTGCACCTGGGCGCGGTTGATCTTCTTCGGCCAACTCCAGTCGAAGCCGTCGAGGGTCTTGATCCCCGGCAGACGGGCGGCCTTGACGCGGCGGGCGATGAGGGCCTCGTCGCGACGTGCGACTTCACCGGCGACCAGTTGTTCGAGAAAGCGGCCATGGGTCCAGACTTCGCGGGCCGCCTGTTCGGTCAAGTCCGGGTAGTGCTGCACGAAGTAGGGCAACTGCAAGCGCTGCAGGTGCTGCTGGAGGACGTGCTCAGTGATCGTCATGGTCGTCTCCTGGATGGCTCTCGTCGCTCGGGGTGTCGTACGCCGACAAGTCCGCCGGCGGCAGTTCCAACTCCAGCACGTCTTGTCGGCGCATCAGCACCAGGGGGCTGGGTTCCGGCAGTCGCCGGCCCCGGGCCTCGATCAGATGAGCGATGTACTCACTGCTGAAGGCCTCGAACGCCAGCGCATCGGTGAGCGCGCGGACCACCGCGTCATCGCCGTGGATCTCGGCCAGGGCGACGATCTTGCGCACGTGCGAGAGTGCATTCCCGCGCCGCTCGAGGAGACCGGAATGGTAGTTCGCCGCCAGCGGTGACAGGCCGAGGAAGCGGTGGAGCACGTGGGCATCGCGGGCATGGCGGCGTTGCGCCAGCAGCGCTTTGGCATGATGGATCGGCGATGTCCTGGTGGCGTTCATAGGAGCGCACATGACGGGCGATGAGTTCCGTACCGTGATAGACGCAGAGCCGGTCCGGATACACCTTCAGCGTGACGGGGCTGCCGGCGAAGCGGGCCGGGACCGAGTAGCGGTTGCTGTCGAAGGTCACCCGGAACTGGCGATTGGCGCGCACCGCCAGGACCCGTCCGACATCGAACGGGCGCGGGTTGAGGGGTTGCAGTTGGGCGTGCTCCTCGGCCCATAGATCGACCGGCCGGCGGTGGGTTTCCCGATGGAGGCGGACGTTGGCGACCGCCTCCAGCCAGACCTGCACCGCGGAGTTGAGCGCGGCGAAGTCGGGCAGATCCAGGCCGTTCAGGAAGTTGTGCTTGACGTAGCCGACACCGCGCTCGACGCGCCCTTTCTCGTTCCCCTTGCCGACCGTGCAGGCGACGATCTGGAAGCCGTAGTGCCGGGCGAAATCGAGATAACGCGGATTGAACTGCACCGGCTCACCACGGACGTGGCGCAGCACCGCCGCACGGAGATTGTCGACCATCACCTTGTGCGGCACACCCAGGGCATGGCAGGCGTTGATGTGAGCCGTCAGGAAGTGCTCCATCGTCTGCGCCAGGGTGAACTCGACAGACAGCTGCCGGCTGTAGGCCAGCACCATCACGAAGAACGACAGGCGCCGGCGGGTGTGGCCGACGGCGATCGTACCGAATTCGCCCCAGGTCGACCTGGGCCAGTTCGCCGGGCGCGAAGGCCAGCGTCAGAAACGCCTTACGCGGGCGCGGGCGGATGGTGCGCACATAATCTTTGACGATGCTGATCCCGCCATCGTAGCCGGCCTCGCACAGGCGCTGGAAGACCTGCCGGGCGGTCAGCGGATGGGCATCGAGCCAGCCGACGATGCGGCCCTTGAAGGGATCGAGTT
>DATIWI010000235.1:0-11142 GCA_035519475.1 Opitutaceae bacterium | reverse complement strand
CCCTTGCGTTTGCAGCCCTCCGGGCCACCGGTGGAGCGGTACTCCCGGTCCGCGCAAGCGGAATGGTTTATCGCGATGGGAAGATGGACGGACACGATGTCGGCCATGGGGTAGTTCTTCGGTGCGGCGCAATGTCGCCATGTCTGTCCGCCTGTCAATGGAGCGCGGCAGATAGCCAGGGGGTGCTGACCGCGGCAGAAGCCGGAGCCGAATGCGGGGCGGCGGGACCCGCCCAGAAAAGGCTTTCCTCCGCCCGCGGTCCGTGGTTCGCTTTCTTAAACACAAACTATTAACCTTAATCCAGACCGACGAAAATCCCCCTGACCATGTCGAAATCGAAAGCCTTCCGCACACAGCTTTTCACCACCACGCTCCAGACTTTCATGGAGCGCAATGGCATCAATCAGGTTGAGATGTGCGCCGCGACGGGAATCGCCGTCAGCCGCATCAACAACTACCTGCACGGCAAGTACCGGACGATCCGCCCGGATCACCTGGCGCTGCTCGCCCGGACCGCGGGGAAGACAGCCGCGGAACGCGGCGAGCTGATCCGCGCCTATCTCCTCGATCTTCTGCCCGAGGCGCTGCAATCCGAGATCTCCATCGAGACCACCGCCGCGCGGGGCCGGCCCGCGAAGCGGGTGCTGGCGAACAAGCCGCTGCTGCCGGCATCGACGAGCGCCGCCCTGGCGGATCTGCAATCGATGAGCGCACGCAGCGCCAAGGCCCGCGCGCGCACGCAGTGGTTTGCCGAGATCCTGCGCGAGATTCACCAGCAGGGTTGATTCCAGCCGGTCCACGCGGGACGACGTGAGGCCAGCACCGTGCCGCTCCGGCCTCGGGGCGGCCGGAGCGTGCGGCCGTGCCCCCAGGGACTTGCGCCCACGGGGCGGAGCCCGCCGCGGGCGCGGCGGTCAGTGCGCCGTCGCCGGGGGCTCGTCCGTCGGGCGATACCAGGTCTGCGGCTGGTTCGGGTTGGCGCCGGGATCCGCGGTCTTGATTGACAGGGTCGTGGCGTTGACCGCGCCGGCGGCGCAGCGTTCGATGACGTTGCCGAAAAGCCAGATCGTAAAGGCGCCGGGACCGTTCAGGTAATCGTTGAACTCGATGCCGTACTGCGCGCAGTCGTGAATGCGGTTCCTGATGATGCGCGCCCCCATGGTCGTCGGCTGGATGCCGTTGGCCCACCGGCCATATCTGACTTGGTGGACTTCGTTGTCTTCGATCCAGATGTCGGGGTCGACCCCGGGCCGAAACGCCAGGTCCGCCGCCTCGCAGCTGATGGCCGACTCATTGTACTGCGTCGCGGTGCCGGGCGCGATGTCGTGCACGTCGTTTCCCCGGATGGTAATGTGGTAGCTCCGCGACTTGATGTTGATCCCCTCGGAATTGCCGGTGTGGTGGATCTCGTTGCCCTCGATCCACACGTAGTCCACGTTGTCAAACGGCGGCTGGCCCCGGCCGATATAGATGCCCTCCGCCCATTGTGGCTCGGTATGGCCGCTGTCATAGAGCCGGCAGCGACGGATATCGACGTGGCGTGACGTGCCCCGGATGTGCACCATTTCCTGGCCCGTATCGTGGACCACGAGGTTGAGCAAGATGAGGTGATCCACATCGGTGCAGTAGACCGGCTGGTTGCTGTTCTCGAACGTCAAGCCGTCGAGCACGAGGTAGCTCGAATCGCTGATCCTGCCCAGATAGCCGGCATGGTCGCTGCCGAGGAGGCGCGGCGTGGCGCCGGGCGCCGCCTTGAGAACGAGCGGAGCGGCCTCCGTGAAATGACGCTTATCGATCCGGAAGCCGCGGTAGGTGCCGGTGCCGAGGAGCAGGACATCGCCCCCGGCCGCCCCGTCGATCTTCGCCTGGAGATCGTCGCCGTCGGACACAGTGATGGACGCCGCACGGATGGCCGCGGACGCAAGCAGGCCGCCGGGAAGGATTGCCAGGACGGCGCACCGCCATGCAGGTGGTAGGGACATTTCGAGCTCCTTGCTGACCGCACCGCCGCGGCTCACGCGGCGGCCAACGGCAGGCTGAGGTGGCTGGTGGTCCCTTTGCCAGCCTCGCTGTCGAGGCTGAATTCCCCGCCCAGATGGCGCGCCAGCTTGCGCACGAGCGCCAATCCCAGGCCCAGCCCCTGCTGCCGCAGCAGCGTGCGGTCGGGCTGGTGAAACGCGCCGATCTCTTCGAGCTGGCTCGCCGTCATGCCCCGGCCGGAGTCGGCCACGGACAGATGCAGCCGGCCGGCGTCCGTCCAGGCCTTCACCTTCACCTTGGTGTCGCGGCGCGAGAAGCTGAGGCCGTTGTCCACCAGCTCCTCGGCGAGAATAGTGAGGTCGAGGGGATCCGCCTTGAGACCGCCCACGGCCAGCTCAGTCACCATGTCGGTCGTGCGCTGGTGGCGCTCGGCGGCCGCCTTCGCGCCGGTGGCGAACGCCGCCGCCACAGCCTCCGCGTCAAGCACCTCGGTCGGGCGGGAGGTTTCGGGCCGATCCAGGTCGAGCATCCGGAGGTAGTTGCGCAGGGTGCGGTGGAGGCGGCGGGCGGAGCGGCGGATGTCCTGCAGGTCCTGGAGGATCTCGTCCTTGCTGAGCATATCGAGCTGCTTCTCCAGCAACTCCGTGAGACCCAGAATGCCGGCCAGCGGCGTGAAGAACTCCTGCGGCAGAGTCGAATGCAGGTTTTCCCGCAGCTGCTCGAGCACGCGGTCGTCCACCCGGCGGCTGAGTTCCGCGCGCTGCAGGCGGGCGGCGACACAGCGGAGGAGGTCTTCCAAGCCGAAGGGCTTCAGCAGCAGGTCGTCCGCGCCCAGGTCCATGGCGGCGCGCGGGCTGCCGAAGGCGGCCTTGCCCGTCATGAGGACGAACTGCCGGTCGGCCAGTTCGGGGTCCGCGCGCATTTCCTGCAGCAGCGCGCGGCCGTCCTTGCCGGGCATCTGGATGTCGCACAGGATCACATCCGGCAGATGGGCGCGGGCCATCCGCCACCCGGCGGCGGCGTCGGCGGCGCACAGGGTGCGGTACCCGTTGGCTTCGAGGCCCAGGGTGAGGGTCGCCGTGAAGTGGACGTCGTCGTCAATGATGAGGATGGTCTTGAGGCCAGCCGCGGAACCGGAACGAGAGGGGACAGGTGACATGGGAGGACTAACCGGCGGATTGGGATTGCCTGAAACCGTGGCGATTTTGTGGGCCACGTCTCCGGAAAGACAAGCTAGGATGCGGGCTCGGAGGAGGAAGGATGGAGGGGAGAGGCGAAAGAACCGCTTGGGAGGAGGGCAGGTTTCAAATGCCAGATTTCGAAACTCGATTTCCGAATCGCAAGCGGCGGACCTGGAATCTCAAATCTGAACTCACCGATCTCAAGCCGGGCCGCGCACGTGCCTATTTGGTCGCGGCGTCCGACTTGCCTTCGGCGGCGGCGAGCATGGCTTTGACGTCATCCGCATGCGGACCGGTCGGCGCGAGCTCGAGGTATTTCCTCAGAGCCGCGACCGAGTCCGGCGGAGCGACATAACGACCGCCCTCGGATTTGCCGTCGGCGAACCGGGCGGAGCCTTTGATGAAATAGGCGTCCGCCTTCGTCGGATCGAGGGCGATGACGCGGTCAGCGGCGGCCGCGGCGGCGGGCATGTTGCCCGTGTTGTACAGCGTGGCGCAGAGGTTGAAATAAGCCCTGGCTGGATCGGGACTGACCGCCGCCGCCTGGGTGAACAGGGCCACCGCCTCCTCCGGCTTGCCCATCCGCACGTACACGTTGCCCTCGGCGGTCAGCATCTGCGCCAGACCGGCCTTGAGTTTGGCGGGTTCCACCTTCGGATCGGGGTGGTCGCGGATGATCGCAATGCCCTTGGCGAACGACTGGAGGGCATCCGGATACTCGCGCAATCCCGTCTGCGCCGCGGCGAGGGCCTGATAGAGTTCCCATTGGTTGGCGTCAGGATCAGCCGCAATCTGCTGCTGCAGAATGGTCGCGGCTTCCTGCCATCGCTGGGTGGACAGCGCGGCCAGCGCCTTGGCCAGCGAGACGTTGAGGTTGCCGGGTCCGGCCTCGCGGTCCGCGGTTTTCCCGGCGGGGGCGCCGGGAGGTGGCTCGGCGGCGGCGAGGCGAGCCAACCCGGGCCCGAGCGCGAACAGCAGCAGCACCAGCCGGGACCGGCGGGAAAGAACGGATCGCGCATGCCGGACGGGCGGTTCCATCGGGAGCGGCCTCAGGACGCGACGGGCTTCGGGGCGGCGGGCAGCTCGTCGAGGAGGGCGTCCAGCGTCTGCGTGCCGAGGGCGTCGCGCAGCCGCGCCGCGAGGCGTTCGTGGTAGAATTGAAGCACGGCATCGAGGGCGTGGAGGGCTTCGCCGCCGGGATTCTCGCCGTGGGTCTCGAAAAGCTGCTTGAACTCGGCCAGGGTGATGCGCGCGAGCGGCCGCGCCGGTTGATAGCGGTTGTCGAGCGACGGCTGGCCCTCGGCCGGCGGGATGGGGGAGACGAGGGCGAGGTCGCTGAGCCGGTTGAGGGACTCGTTGAGGATTTGCGTGGGGACCTTGATGAGCCGGCTAAGCTCGGAGGCGGAGTAGGCGGGCTGGCATTCCTTGAAGCGGCGGGAGATGACGAGCAACACGAGGAGGGAAAGGCTCTCGCGGGCCGATTCGCTCAGGTTCTGCCAGGCCGCCTGGCTGCTGCGGTAGTGGACGTTCTGCACGGCATAGCTGATCTGCCCGCCCACAAGCACGAAGAACCAGAAGATGAAGAGGCCAAGCATCAGGATCGGCAGGATGCCGAGCGAGCCGTAGAGGCTGCGCTGCAACACCACGCGCTTGAAATAGAGAAACGCGAGGTAGTTGTTGAGGAACAGCAGACCGGTGACGACGAGGGCGCCGATCAGCGCCGCCCACCAGAAAACGCGGGTATTGGGAATATAGCGGTAGAAGACGGTGAGCACCACCACGAGGACCCCGACCGAGAGCGCCGGCAGCATCCATTGCAGCGCGCGCAGGAACTCGGCGCCGTACGGGAGCTTCTCGAAGAAAACGTCGATGAACGCCGCCGCGGACAGGGCGGTGAGCGAGGCGAAGAAGAGCACGGCGCCCAGCGTCATGATGGTCCAATAGAACACGACGCGCAACAGCCAGGACCGGCCGCGCCGCACGCCCCAGACGGCATTGAAGGCGTTTTCGACCGACGTGAAGAGCTGGATGACAATGAAGATGAGCGTGAGCACCCCCACGGCGCCAGCCGTGCCGGACCGGCTGCCGGTGACGAAACTGTCGATGAGCTGCACGAGGGCGGGGTTGGCGGCAACCTCGGGCGCATGCGCGGCGCCGGCCGGGGCGGTCGGCCCGTCAGAGGTCCGCGCGGCGGGCGGTGCCGGCTGGCCCGGTCGCCGGTCGAGGCGCTCGGACAGCGCGACTTGCGGCGCGATGAACTCGAGGGCCCGGTTCAGGGAGTTGACGACGGCGGTTGGATCGCGCTGGTTGAGCACGAAACCGGCGACGAGCATGGCGAGGGCCACAAGCGGCCCCAAGCCGAGAAGCGAGGCATAGCTCAGCGCGGCCGCGCGCGACGTGATATGATTTTCGAACAGACCAGTGTAGGTGATCGACATCACGCGGAGCAGGCCGTAGACGCGGCCGCGCACCGGGTGGTCCTTGAGGGCCATGGGCTGCCAGATATCGCGCTGACAGAGACGCTCGAACCTGCGGTAATGATCAGCCAACCAGCCCATGGGGTATGAGGTCGCGCCGTTCGCCGGCGCCCGCGCCGCCGCGCCGCGTCATGTCAGCATGTAGTAGGCGAATCCGCCGATGCCGGCCAGACCCAGCACGGCCGCGGCGGCGACGGGGAGGTAGCTCAGGAAGATCGTGCAGAGATACAGGCCGAGGGAGCCGCAGGCCACCGCCATCGCCACCAGGGGCTGGTCTTGGGACAGGAAGAGCAGGCCGAGAAAGCCGGTGCCAAAGGCGGCTCGGAACCGGATGAACGGGTAGGCCGCCACCATGCCGAGGGCGAGCAGCACCACGCACACCAGGTCGACAAAGCCCAGGTAGATGAGCGGCTCCTCCGCCATCTTTTCAAAATTCAAGGCCATCACGATGTCGATGTGCGGCAGGATGAGCGCGCCGCTGCTCAGCACGAAGATCAGCAGCGCGGCGTACATGCCGATCTTGGCGCTCATCAGCTGGGCAACCATGAAATGCCGTTTGTCCCGGGTCTCCTCCGTGCGCCCTTCCGCCGCCGCGAGCATCTGCTGGACGGTGATGGGCTTGTACTCCTCCTTGGGAACGTTGAGCGTGGTGACGTTGTCCTTGGGTTTGACCTCCAGCTTTCGCTTGGGGGGAAAGACGGCGTTCCGCAGCTCCTCGTTGGAACTGATGGTGGCCCACTGCTCGGTGCCGGCGTCGTAGTAAAGGGTTTCGGCGTCGATCTGCCCGGTGTCGCCCAGGGTGACCAGATGATCCACCGTAAAGGGTCCGCGCGCCTCCGTGTCGTTGATGCCTCGGATGTAATACTCGTGGGTCAACATCGCGGGAAAATCTGGCGCGAACGCCGGGAAGCCGCAAGCTGTTTTGGGTAAGCGGGAACCGAGCTAGCTCGCGGCCGACCCGGCTGCGGGCTGGCGGCTGTAACCGTCTGGAAATAAACGGAAGCGCGGCGGCAGAATCGCCCGCCCGCCGGGCACGACCGGGCCGGCGGAATTCGCTACATTTTTGTGAGAATGCGCAGGCCGAGGAGTTCCAGCCCGGTCTCGAGCAGCAGCAGCGTGCGATTGCACAGGACCAGGCGCCGGGCGCGCACCGCCGCGTCATCGACCGCCACCTTGTCGGCGTTGTAGAACGCGCTGAATTCGCCCGCGAGCTCGTAGAGGAAGGTGCAGAGGAAATGGGGGCGCAGGTTGGTGGTGGCGGCCGCGAGCGCGTCGGGCAGGCGCACCAGCTTGCGGGCGAGGGCCAGCTCGGCGGGCGTGGCGAACGGGGTGGCGCCGACCTCGTTCGCGGGGTCGCCAGGGCGCAGGTCGAGCTTGCGGAAGATGCTGTGGATGCGGGCGACGGCGTAGAGGAGATAGGCGGCGGTGTTGCCGTCGAGCGAGATCATCTTGTCCCAGGAAAACACGTAGTCGCTGGAGCGATTCTGCGAGAGGTCGGCGTACTGCACCGAACCGATGCCGACAATCCCCGCGATCGCGCGGCGCTCCTCCTCGGCGAGCTCGGGGTTCTTCTCGCTGACGAGCCGGTAGGAGCGCTCGATTGCCTCATCGAGCAAATCCTGCAACCGGATATTCTCTCCGCTGCGCGTCTTGAGCGGCTTGTTGTTCTCGCCCAGCACCGTGCCGAAATCGATGTGGAGCAGCACCGGCAGCCGCCGCCGGGTGGCCTGGAACCATTTGCCCGCGGTGAGGAACAGCTGCTCGAAGTGATCGCGCTGCCGCGAATCCACGACGTAGATCACCCCGTCGGCATGGTAGTGCTCCACCCGGTACAAGATGGTGGCGAGATCGTTGGTGGCGTAATTGGCGGCCCCGTCGGATTTGCGGATGATGAACGGCTGCGCCTTGAATCGCGGGTGTTCCGGATGAAAAACGACGAGCGCACCCTCGCTCTCCACCGCCAGGCCGCAGCCGGCGAGCTCACGGTAGATCGGCGCGAGCTTGTCGTTGTAGAAGCTTTCGCCCAGCGTGGCGTCGAAGCGGATGCCGAACTGATCGTAGATCCGCTGGAACGCGGCGAGGCTGGCTTGGTTGATCTTGTCCCAGATGGCCCGGTTCCCGGGATCGCCGCCCTGGAGGGCGACCAGCTCGCGCTGCGCCTCCCGCAGCACCGCCGGATCGGCCTCGGCCGCGGAGTTGCCGATCTTGTACAGGCGCTCGAATTCCCCGAGCGGATCGCGGGCCAGCGCGGCCGGATCGAGATGGCCCTTGTAGGCCCAGATCAGTTTGCCGAATTGCGTACCCCAGTCGCCCACATGATTGTCGCGGACGACCCGGGCGCCGCTGAATTCCAGCAGCCGGCAGATGGCCTCGCCGATCACGGCCGAGCGCAGATGGCCGACGTGCATCTGCTTCGCGGTGTTGGGTGAGCTGTAGTCGACCACCCAGATCCGGCCGGCGTGTCCCGCCCTGGCTCCGGCCGCCAGCGACTCGCGGCTGCCGTGCGCCTGGAACCACGCAAGGAGCGTGGCGGGTTTGAGCGTGAAGTTGACGAAGCCGGGTCCGGCCACCTTGAGGTCGAATTGCGCGGCAAGCCCGCCCAATTGACTGACCAGGGCTTCCGCCACGACGCGCGGATTCTGGCGATGGCGTTTGGCGTAGGCTAGCGCCCCATTGGCTTGGAAGTCGCCATGGACGGGATCGGCCAGCCGCACTTCGGACGAAAAGCCGGGCTCAGTCAGACCCGCCCTCGGGGCGGCTTCGGACAGGGCGCGGTCCAAGGCGGCGGCCAGGTCAAAACGCAAATCCATCGAGTCACTCAACGAAGCGTGGGAAAACGTCGCAAGCGCGTAATTGGCGGGAATTTGGCGTATGGTGCCTGCGGCGGACGGGGCGAAGTGGTGCTGATTCCGCGAGGCCAAGATGGGTAAAATTATCTCGACAAACAGGATAGAATGTTTTTTGTGGTAAACTTTTCGCCGCCACGGCGACCAATAGGTCCATGACAACTCACATGCGGAAACGCCCCCTGCCGCCGCGCAGGTTCATCAAGCCGACCTTCAGTTATCTCATTGAAAAGAAGCGCGATGGGAACGAATTCACCCAAGAGGAGATTCGGTACATCATAGATTCCACGCTGGACGGCGAAATGCCCCAGCCCCAGCTCGCAGCGCTGCTCATGGCGATCTACTTCGCCAACATGTCGGCGCAGGAGACGGCCATCCTCACGGAGGAGATGATGCTCTCGGGCGAGGTCATCGACCTTTCCCACATCTCCAAGCCGAAGATCGACAAGTACTCCACTGGCGGCGTGGGTGACAAGACTTCGCTTGTCCTCGTGCCGCTGGCGATGGCGAGCGGGGTGGTCGTCCCGATGATGTGCGGGACCGACCAGGAGTTCATCATCAACACGCTCGACAAGCTGGGCGCGATCCCGGGCTTCAAAGGGCACCAGAGCATTCCGCATTTCATCGAGCAACTCGGGCGGATTGGCGGCGCCATTGTCGTGCAGGTGCCCGACCTCGCTCCGGCCGACGCGCGTTTTTATGACCTGCGCAAGGACACCGGGACGATCCCGAGCCTGCCCCTGATCACGGGCAGTGTCCTCTCGCGCAAGCTGGCCGAGGGCTCCGAAGGTCTCGTCATCGACGTCAAGTGGGGCAACGGATCTTTCATCAAGGATCTGGAGCAGGCCAAGCAGCTCGCGCGTTCGATGACCCGCGTCGGCCGTTCCATGAAGCGCCGCTGCGTCGCGCTGGTCACCGACATGAACCAGCCGCTCGGCGACTCCGTGGGCACCGCGCTCGAAATCCGCGAGGCCATCCAGCTTCTGAAGGGCGAGGGGCCGGAGGATGCGAAGGAACTCGTCCTCAAGCTGGGGATGGAGATCGTGCGGCTGGCCGGCGTGGCGGGCTCGACCCTCTCCGCCAAGCAGACCGTGCAGCGCCACCTGACGGACGGCTCCGCCCTCGAGAAATTCAAGGAGCTCATCCGGGCGCAGGGCGGCGACACGTCTTTTATCGACCACCCGGAGAAATTCCCGCAGGCGAAACATATCCGGAAACTGCCCGCGCCGAAGCGCGGCTACGTGCACACCATCAACGCGGCCATGATCGCGCGCGGCGTGCATCTGCTTGGCGCCGGCCGGGAAAGCCCGCACGACAAGATTGATTACGCGATCGGCGTGTCGGAGATCAAGAAGGTCGGCACCCAGGTAAAGCAGGGCGAGCCGCTCATGATGATCCACTACAACGACGAGGCGAAGCTCGAGCAGGCGTTGGAGTATTTCAAGAACGCCTATCGGCTGGCGCCGAAGCGCCCGACCCCGCCGCCGCTCATCGTCGAGCGCGTGGCATGACCGTCTTCCGGCCGGACCGCCGGCGGGCGCCGGCGAGGGACTGTCGACGAACCAGCCTCGGCCCGGCCGGGGCTTCGTGGCCGCTGGCGGATCTCCATCGCCTCCCGGCGACGTTGCGCCTTTGCTGGTGAAAAGCATGCCCCGGCCGAATCCCGATCCCGTCCACCGCGCCGCGTGGTCCCGCCCGTGGGCGCAGTTGAAGTTCGTCACCTTCCAGCCGCACATCTTCCCGCGGATGCTGGGTCCGGTGTCGCCGGAGGCGAAGGGGGGCGACCTCGTCGCGGTCTATGACAAGAACGGACAGCGCGTCGGCGCCGGACTCTACAACCCCCGCGCCAAGATTCCCCTGCGCGTGGTCTGCCATTCCGGTGAGCCGGTGGGGGAGGCCTATTTTGAGGCGGCCATCCGCCGGGCGGTCGCGCTGCGGCGCGACTGGCTCAGACTCGACGCGGTGAGCGACGCCTGGCGCGCGATCAATTCCGACGGCGACGGCCTGAGCGGTCTCACCGTCGATCGCTATGGCGACGTGCTGTTCTGCGACGTCACCAGCCTCGGCATCTTCCAGCGCCTGCCGGCGTGGCTGCCGCTGCTGCACGAACTCTGCGGCACGAGGCACGCCCACGTTTTCGTGGACCACGACCTCGGGAGCCTGGAGGGCATCAAACCTTCGCTGATGAAGGCGGTGACGACCGCGGCGCCGGGCGCGGTCCAGATCCGGGAGCAGGGCGTGCGTTACGAAGTGGACTTTGCCACCGGTCACAAAACCGGCTTTTTCTGCGACCAGCGCGACAACCGGCTGGGGTTTTCACGGCTGGTGAAGGATGCGCGCGTGCTCGACCTTTGCTGCTACACCGGCGGCTTCGCGCTGGCGGCCACGGTCCTGGGCGGTGCCGCCGAGGCGACCGGCATCGATCTCGACGAGGCCGCAATCGCCCAGGCGCGCCGCAACCAGCACCTGAACCGGGTGCCGCCGGCGCGGCTGCGCTGGGTGCATGCCGATGCTTTCGCCTACGCCCGGCAGATGCAGCGGAACGGGGAGGCGTGGGACGCGGTCGTGCTCGATCCGCCCAAGTTCGTGCTCACGCGCGAAGGCGAGGGGCATTTTGAGGGCCGCCGCAAGTACGAGGACCTCAACCAGCTCGCGCTC
>DATIWI010000234.1:0-13093 GCA_035519475.1 Opitutaceae bacterium | reverse complement strand
GTCCACGTCGCGCACACCTTCGAGAACAACCAGCGGGACCTTTTCGGGCCGGGCGAATACCGCCGGGCCTTCATCGACCTGCTGAACGAGCGTTTCGCCACCTACGCCACGTTCGACTACGACGCGGGCCAGCCTGCGTATGCGTGCCTGCGCTATTTCGCCTCCCAGGTCGCCGAGGCCATGGCGGGCGCGGAAAACAAGTGGGTGCTCGAGCAGGTCCTGGAGATCGAGGCCCCGGAAATGGTCCGCCTCATGGGGAAGCTCATCGACCAGGTCCTGGAGCCGCCGGCGGGCCCGGCGTGAGCGCTCCGATCGCCGCCGCACGCGCGGCCGGATCGAGCGCGAGCCATTCCCGCGCGGTCGCGAGCCAGCGCTCGCGCCCCTCGGCCACGACCCGGCGAAGCGCCGCGCGATCGCCGTCGCGCGCGAACCGGCGGTAGGCTTCGAGGGCCGCGGGGAAGAGCTCGCGCCGGGGGGCGTCGAAGGTGGCGAAGTAGAAGTGCAGCGCTCCCGGATCGGCTCGCCCGATGAGCGCGGGCAGCGTGCAGATGCAATCGGCGAGCAGGTCGCGCACGGCGCGGGCGAACGGCTCGCCCGGCGTGCGCGCGAGCGATTGCATCATCTCCCCCCACGCGTCCCCGAGCAGATCCCCGGCCCTTGCCTCGCCGATCTCGTGCAGGATCATGGTCTCGGTCTCGCGGTCGGCGAGGCGTTCCAGGGCGTGGTCGGTGTCCGTCTCCAGCTCGTAGCCGGCCAGGGCGAGGGAAGCGGCCGCGTCGAGCTTTCGCCAGCGCCATTCCTCCAGTCGTTCCCAGAGCGCCCGGCGCACCGACTCGCGACGAATGAACACGGTCCGGCCGAGCAGCATCGCCGGCGGCGCGGCCAGCTCGCGCGCGTATTCGCACGAGGAAACGACCACCTTCAGGCCGGAGCGCTCCTGGACGCCGAGCAGCCGGCCGAGGAAGAAGACGGGCTTGCCGAAGCGCCCGTAGCCCGCGCTGTACACGAGGCCACGCGGCATCAGCGCGCGGTTCGCCCTCGCGGTCTCGAAGGGATCCAGGCCCGCGCGGCCGAGCGGGAGCCTTCCGAACGGCTCCTCCTCGAGCGCGTCCCAGTGCCGCTCCCGGCCGTCGAGCCAGTCGCCCAGGTCGTCCTTCTCGAGGCGGTGGGAGAACGGCGCCTCCATCTCCCAGCGGTAGTACTCGCGCATCCTCAGCAGGAACGTGCACAGTCCGTAGTCGCCGGCGTGGCGCGCGTCGGAGATGTCGCAGTTGCGCTGGATCGCCCCCACCAGTTCCGGGAGGCGCCGCAGGTCGGGTTCACGCGTATACAATCGATTCATCATGCGCCACCGCGGCGCGTACGCGGCGAGGCGCCGTCAACGGGGGACCACGCCATGACCAGCCTGATGGATGCCATCGTCGGAAACGATCCGCCGCGCGACCCGCGCTTTCCGCACGCCCCGGCGCAATGGAGCGCCGAAGCGGCCGCCCGCACGGCCCGCGCCGAAGGCGTGGAGCTCGGCGAGGATCACCTGGAGGCGCTGCGCGCGCTGCAGGAATACTATGCGCGGCGCCCGCAGCACGCGGTCAACCTGCGCGAGCTGCACGACGCGCTTGACGAGAAGTTCCATCACAAGGGCGGGATGAAGTTCCTCTACAGGCTGTTTCCCGGCGGGCCCGTGGCGCAGGGCTGCCGCCTCGCGGGGCTCGAGGTCCCGGCCGGCGCCGTCGACCGGGGCTTCGGCAGCGTCGCCTGAAGGCGCCTAGGGCTTCTTGGGCGTCTTGTATTCGGCTTCCTTCTGGAACGGCTTCCAGACGGTCTCGTAGCCCACGTATCCCTTTTCGTTGGGCGCCTTCTGGCGCGTCGTATAGAAACGCGTGTGCCCGTCGGGAACCTTGGTGATGGGTTTCTGCTCGCTCATGGGTCGCTCTCTTTCCGTGAAGTGGGGATTGCGCTCAGGCCGGCCTCATGAGCGACGGGTCGACATCGGGCTGCGCGCCGATCGCTCCTCCGGCCTTCATCTCTTCGGCGGTGGCGTCGCGCACCGTCCGGATCTCGAGCCTGAAGACGACCTGCCTGCCGCAGAGCGGGTTGTTGCCGTCCACGGTCAGCGTCCTGTCGTCCATCCGCGTCACGATGAAGCTGCGCGCCTGGCCCTTGTCGTTTTCCATGAGGATGGAGTTGCCGAGTATCCGGTACTCCTCGGGGACGTTCTCGATGCGGTCGGTAAAGACGAGCGACTCGTCCCTCGGGCCGAAGATGCGATTGCCGTCGATCGGCACTTCGATGACGTCGCCGGCGGACCTGCCCTCCAGCGCCATGTGGACGGAAGGGGCCAGGATCTCGTTGTGCCCGTGGATGTAGCCCAACGGGAACTCGACGCAGGTGAGGACATGCCCCGACTTCCCGTCGGTCACCTGGTAGGTGAGCTCGACGAACTTGCCGTCCTGGACCGTTTCAACCATGTCGAATCCGGGTCCGCTCAGAAGATGGACGCCGCGAAGATCCTGACCTCGCCGTCTTCGTAGCCGAGGACAAGCCTGCCGAGCCATTCGCCCGGCTTCCTGGTGCTGCGTTGCCGGTAGAGCACCGTGACATGCTCGCCCCGGCGGATGATGCCGAGATAGTCGGGATCATCTGCGAGGCTCCTCGCCAGCTCGCTGTTCGCGAACTGGTGATTCACCGCGACCTGGTTCATGGCGAGCGCGAGGGACCTGGCGAACTTGCTCACGAACTCCCCGTACTTGCCTTCGTTCGAGTACTTGAGGAGATCGCGCCACAGGGGATCGGCCATGGCCCGTATCTCCTCGTCGGTCCTTTCGACGATGTTCGTCGACGCGAGCATCTGCACGGCGCGGCTACTCGTTTTCCGCTACCAGGTGATAGCAGGGCGCTTTCTCCATGGTGTATTCGCCGGTTTGCGGGTCGCGGCGCGAGACGGTGAGCACGTGCCAGTTCTCGTCGTCCACTTTCATGACGTCGCCGCGGTAGTAGTAGCCCGGCCAGCGCGTCTCCTTGCGGAACAGCGTGTGTTGCGTCACGCACTCCGCCGCCCGGTGACGGTGCATCAGCTCCCATGCGCGCAGCAGCTCGTGGAGGTCCTTCGCCGCGAGGCTCTGGAGATCCTCCTCCATGATCTTGAGCTTCTTCAGGCAGATGTTCAGGAGCTTTTCGTTGGTCATGTAGCCGACGGTATAGCCGCCGCAATACTCGTCCATCAGCTTCTGCAGGCGGTCCAGGCCCTGCTGGGGATTGATGTAGTGCGGGTTGACCGTGCCCGCCACGACGGCATTGCGGTAGATCCGGTAGTGCTCGAGGGGCTTGTAGATCTCCTTCTGGCGGCGCTCGACCTGCGCGTCGGATACGACGATGCCTTCGGCCTTTCCGTCGTCGATGTACTTGCAGGCGGCCTTCGCGGCCAGCCGGCCCTCGGTGAACGAGCCGGACGAGAAGGCGTGGGGCGTGCCGCCGACCGCATCACCGGCCCCGAACAGCCCCTCGATCGTCGTCATGCGGTTGTAGCCCCAGAAATACTCGGGCGGGGAGACGTCCTCGGGACCCGAGCACCAGGCGCCCGAGCACGTCGCGTGCGAGCCCATGACGTACGGCTCGGACGTCGTGAGCTCGGGATTCTCGTTCTTGGGATCCACGTCGGTGGCGGCCCACAGCACCGCCTGGCCCACGGTCATGCCGAGGAAGTTTTCCCAGCCGACCTCCTCCAGGTGGGGATCCTGGAAGGCGTGCATGGTCACCATGTGGATGGGGCCGCGGCCCGCATTCACCTCGCTGATGATGCAATGGTTGCGCAAGCAGGTGGGGATCGGCCGGTGGGTCAGGTGCGAGGCTTCCGGATCCAGGTACTCCTTGCCGACCATCTTCTGCAGCGCGGGGAACCACTTGGATTCGTATTCTTCGCCCAGGGCGTTTTGCGTGTAGGTCTTCAGGTGCAGGAAGTAGGCGCCGACCGGCCCGTAACCGTCCTTGAACCGGGCCAGCACGATCCGGTTCTCCATCTGCGTCATCTTGGCCCCGGCGTCGATCATGAGGCCGTAGGCGGAGGCGGACGACCAGGGCGCATACCAGGTGCGGCCGGCACCTTCGCCCGTCGAGCGCGGCTTGAAGATGTTGGAGGCGCCGCCCGCGCCGCAGATCACCGTCTTCGACTTGAAGACGTGGTAGTTGCCCGTGCGGACGTTGAAGCCGACGGCACCTGCAACCCGGTTCGGCCGGCTCTCGTCCATCAGCAGGTGGGTGACGCAGATGCGGTTGAAGACCTTGTCCGCCGATTTCTTGGCGGCCTCGGCCACGATGGGCTTGTAGGACTCGCCGTGGATCATGATCTGCCATCGCCCCTCGCGCATATAGCGCCCGGTCTTCGGGTTCTTCATGATGGGCAGGCCCCACTCCTCGAACTGGTGCACGGCGGAGTCGACGTGCCGGGCCATGTCGAACAGCAGGTCTTCCCGCACCAGCCCCATCAGGTCGATGCGCGCGTAGCGGACGTGGTCCTCGGGGTTGTTCTCGCCCCAGCGGGTGCCCATGTAGCAGTTGATGGCGTACAGGCCCTGGGCGACCGCGCCGGAGCGGTCGATGTTGGCCTTCTCGGCAATGACGATCTTCTTGTCCCGGCCCCAGAATCTCGCTTCCCAGGCGGCACCCGTGCCGCCCAGGCCTGCACCGACGACCAGGATGTCGATGCCGTCTTCGACGATCGTGTTGTAGGCCATTAGTAGTACACGCCTTTCTTCAGCTTGAGGCCCGCGTCCTTGAGCGTGCGCAAGCCGCCGTCATCCAGGCGGATGAACTTCGGCTCGCTGTACAGGAGCTGGCTGTCGCGCATTTCCTTGCTGGGCGCGGGGACATCCGCGAGCTTGGGGATCGCAGTCCCCCACGGCTTCGTGGTGATGGGTGACAGGAAGTTCTTTTCCGTGCCGTCGCGGAACTTGATCCTCCAGGCGATCGTGCCCTTGCGCTCGTCGCGGTCGACGCGAACGCTGTGGCCGAGCGGCGCGAAATCGGCATACCCGCGCACGTCGATCGCATGCTGGGGGCAGGCCTTCACGCAGGAGTAGCACTCCCAGCACATGTTCGGCTCGATGTTGTAGGCGCGGCGATAGGTCGGGTCGATGTGCATGATGTCGGAGGGACAGATGTCGACGCAGTGTCCGCATCCGTCGCACCTCGTCATGTAGACGAAGGTAGGCATAGTTCGCTTCCTCGGGCTGTTTCTAGTAGTGGCGGGGCGCTTCGCGCTTGATGCCAAGTCCCATGTCCATGGGGGCGTCTCGCAACAATTCCATGGAATGTCGCTTCTGCTGCTCGGGATCGTCGCGGTTCTGCGTCGGCAAATTCTCGGCCGTGCCGTCGGCCCGGGTGATTCGCTTCTCGAAGGCGGCCGCCGGCTTGAAGAACATGTGCGCGAACTTCGACCAGAACACCGACCCGAAGAGCACCGTGGTGGCCAGCAGGTACAGGCCGAAGAGCACGCCGACTCCGCCGCCCGCCGCAGCCCACGCGAGGCCGAGCGTCACGCTCGCGAGCAGCGAGACGATGAAGATGTCGGCCTGGACGAACCGCAGCGGCGAATGGCCCTCGGCGGCGACGTCCACGCGGATGAAGAACCAGAACCAGTAGCCGCCCGCGCAGACCATCAGGCCGCCGATCCACCAGAGCTGCGGGACGATGTCCGGCGTCGGGGTCGCCGGCGTGGGATAGCCGAACACCATGATGGCCGTGGTGACGAGGTAGGTGACGAAGCCGTACATGGTGAGCAGGTGCGCCACCCGCCGGCGCGGGTTGCAGAACTCGCCGGAGGTCATCACGTCCACGAGGACGGTCTCGGTCGCGATCGCCACGAGCTCGCCGCCGCCGATCTGGCGGCCGCCCTTGGCCTTCGACTTGCGCCAGTTGTTGAAGAAGTAAGTGGCGCTGCCCTTGTGGGCCATGTCGAGGAGCGTGCCGACGATGACGGCCAGGACCATCAGGACCAGGTACCACTGCATGAATCCGGCCGGAAGCGATGGCGCCGCGGCCGCGAAAGCATTGTTGGTGAACATTGACCCTCCCTCACCGGATTCTACGAGGCGCCCGGGAGGTCCGCAGAAGATTGGCGCTATGCGGCTATAGATTCAGCGTATGGACGTCGAAGCGCATGGCCGCGAGGTCCGCGAGCAGCCAGGTGGCGGGGGCGGCGAGGCCCGCGACCGTCCCGGGGTTGACGAGCCATGTCTCGCCGCCTTTCACGTTGGGCACCTTGCGGGCCTCCGCTTTGTGCGAATGCCCGCAGCACACCAGGTCCCATTCGCCGGTGCAGGCGAACGCATAGCCATGGTGGTCGTAGTGCACCACCGCGATCCGCCGCCCGCCCAGCTCGAGGCGCGCTTCGCCGCCGTGGTATTGAAGCTGCCCGTTGCTCATGCGTGACTGGAAGTGCATGGCCTGCGCATCCCCGAGGTTGTTGCCGTGGATGGCGTGCACCGGCAGGCCGAGCGCGAGCGCGGGCTTGATCGTCTGCGCGCCGATGAGGTCGCCGCAGTGAACCACCGCCTCGGCGCCCATCGCCTTCGCCTCGCGCACCGCCTGCTCGAGCGGGTTCGCGCGGTCGTGGCTGTCCGAAACGATGCAGATCTTCATCCGGGCATTATCGAGGTACGGGCGGCGCGGCACAATCGGCGCCCACGCATCGATCGAGCCGCCCGCTTATCGGCGCATAAGCCGTTTTCGTGGGGCGCCTCGCGCGGGCGTGCTAGCGTAGCCGGGCCACACAAGGAGGCATGTCATGCCGGGTCTCATCCCGCCCCACGGCGGCCGCGGCCTGCGGCCGCTTCTGCTGGAAGAGTCGCGCCGCGAGTCCGAGACGCGCCGCGCGAAGGGGCTTGCGCGGCTGCGCGTGAGCTCGCGCGAGAAGGGCGACCTCGTGATGCTCGGCATCGGCGGCTTCACGCCGCTGGACGGCTTCATGACGCGCGCCGACTGGGAAGGCGTGTGCGACGGGATGCGCACGGCCCAGGGCGTTTTCTGGCCGATTCCCATCACCTTGTCGACCGATGGCGCCACCGCCGCCTCGATCGCCGAGGGCTCCGAGCTCGCGCTCGCCGACCCGGACGACGACTCCGTGCTGGCGGTGATGAAGGTCACGGAGAAGTACCGCATCGACAAGGCGCACGAGTGCATGTCGGTGTTCAAGACCGTGGATCCGGCGCATCCGGGCGTGCAGATGGTCATGCAGCAGGGCGAGGTGAACATCGCCGGCCCCGTGAGCGTGCTCTCCGACGGCGGATTCAAGGCGCAATACGGGGCGCTCTTCATGACGCCCGCCGAGACGCGCGCCGAGTTCGAGCGGCTCGGCTGGTCGAAGGTGGCCGCCTTCCAGACGCGCAACCCCATGCACCGCTCGCACGAATACCTGGCGAAGGTCGCCATCGAGGTGTGCGACGGCGTCCTTATCCATTCGCTGCTGGGCAACCTCAAGCCCGGCGACATCCCGGCGCCCGTGCGCACCAAGGCGATCGGCGTCCTGCTCGAGGGCTATTTCCGCCCCGGCACGGTCGTGCAGGCGGGCTATCCGCTCGACATGCGCTATGCCGGCCCGCGCGAAGCGTTGCTGCACGCGCTCTTCCGTCAGAACTACGGCTGCGCCTACCAGATCGTCGGGCGCGACCATGCGGGCGTCGGCAGCTACTACGGCCCGTTCGACGCGCACCACATCTTCGACGAGATCCCGCCCGGCTCCCTCGAGACCCAGCCGATGAAGATCGACTGGACCTTCTGGTGCTACAAGTGCGGCGGCATGGCTTCGGCGCGCACTTGCCCGCACGCCGACGCGGACCGGCTCCTCGTCTCGGGCACGAAGCTGCGCAAGTGGCTCTCCGAGGGCAGCCCCGTTCCGGACGAGTTCAGCCGGCCCGAGGTGCTCGAGGTGCTGCGCGACTACTACGCGCACCTCGAGGAGCACGAGAAGGTCGAGGTGCGGCTGTCCGGGCACTCCGCCCGCTGAAGGCTCAGGTGATCAGCCGGATCAACAGCGCGCTCGCGACCGCGATGGCCACGAAGGTGCTGAGGGATACCAGGAAGGGGCGCAAGCCGACGTCGCGCACGTGAGCGAGCGATGTGCCCAGTCCGATGCCGGCCATCGCTACCAGCACCACGTCGTTGGTCACGAGCGCGAGGGCGGCCGGCACGTCCAGGCGGGTCGCCGCCGCGAGCCATGAAAGGAAGCCCAGCGAGTTGAGCGTCGCGAGGAAGAGGAATCCGAGCACGAAGCCGGGTACGGACTGCTTCACGTGGCCCATGAAGGAAGTCTTCTTCGCGCCCGGGCCGGCGTCGGCCTCGAGCCCCCGGTAGTAGAAGCCGGCTCCCACGACGACGAACACCATCAGGGAGTTGCGCACCAGCTTGATGATCGTCGCCGTCTGCCCGGCCGCGAGGCTGTACGCATATCCGGTGGCGAGGACCTGCGCGGTGTCGTTCACCGCGGTCCCGGCCCACATGCCGAAGAACCGGTCGTCCCACCCCAGGGCATGCCCGATCAGGGGGAAGCAGAGGACGGCGAGCATTCCCATCACCATGTTCACCGACACGGCAAAGGAGAATTCCTCGTCCCGGGCCTTGATCACCGGGGCGATCGCCGCGATGGCGGTGCCGCCGCACACCGCCGTCCCGACCGCGATCATGAGCGAGAGCTTCGGCGAAATCCTGAGCAGCTTTCCGATCGACAGGGCCACCGTTCCGGCGAGCAGCATCAACGCCAGGATCACGAGCAGGGACTGGCTGCCGACGTTTGCCACGTCGGCGATCGCGATTCGCGCGCCCAGCAGGACGATGGCGAAACGCAGCAGCTGGCGCATCGCGAAGCGGATTCCCGGCAGGTAGCGCAGGGGCAGGATCAGGAAGTTGGCTACGCCGACGCCCAGCAGGATGATGAAGAGCACGGGGCTGACGGCGGCCTGCAGCGCCTTGGGCAGGATCAGGTGCGCGCCCGACCCGAGGAGCGCGACGATGCAGGCGAGGGCCAATCCCGGCGCGAGGGCCGGCAAGGTGTCGGAATTGTCCAGGAGCTTGCCGATGTCCCGGACCACCCCGCTCATCGCCTCGATGTCCGCGGCATCGAACGGCGTGCCGTCGAGCTTGTTGATCATCTGGGCGACGCCGATGGCGTGCCCCGTCTTGTCGAGGACGGGCATGCAGAGCACGGCGCGCGTCCGGTAGCCCGTCTGCTTGTCCGTCTTGTCGCTGAAGTACGGGCTGGCGTACGCGTCTTCGACGTTGACAACCTCCTTGTGCCAGAAGGAATATCCCGCGAGCCCCTGGGGCGGCTCGATGCGGATCTCCCCGATCGCGTCGTTCTGGAGGACCACGGTCCAGAGCTGCCGCGCCTTCTCGTCGAAGAGGTATAGCGTGCCCTTGTCGCACCTGAGCCTGCGTGCCGCGGTTTCCATGATCCGCGAGAGCAGGGCTTTGCGTGTGCTCATGCTTCAGTGCCGTTTGCGGAAAAATGAAAGGGCCAGTCGAAAGACTGGCCCTCTTGCGTCGCCCCGGCGCCGACGTGGCCGGGGGGTCAGAACATGCCGCTCGGGGAGGGCTCGACCGCCGTGGCTTCGGCCGGGATCGGGCTGCCGCGGTCGATCGACGGGGTGGAGAGGATCGCGCTGGCGAGGAGCAGGGCGGGAATCGCCAGGACCAGGTATCGGCTGACGGAAACCGGCTGGGCGGCAGGCATGTAGATGGCAGACATGTTCGTTCTCCTGGTGGAATCGGGTCGCCCCGAATGCCCCCACGTTACTTGCGTGCGGTCGCCGGGCGATGTGAAGCCACGCACATTCCGCGGGGGCGCAACATTTCAGCTGCAACGGTATTGCTCGCCAACCCGATCTGGCCTACCTTAGCGGGGCCAAAGTCGCTGGTCATGGAGGAGGGGAACGATGAACCAAGGCGTCAAGGGCATTAGCGAAGACTGGCTTTCGCTGTGGATCGGCCTGCTCGTCTTCGTCCTCGCGCTCGGGGTGATGTTCGGAGTGGACGTCCTGGGCTGGGTGGTCACCACCAGCGTGTGGACCGACCTCTCGAAGGCGCTCTCACCCGCATCGAAGGCGTTCTCGAGCCTCGGCGGGGTGGGCGCCTTCATCGCGACCTACCTCGCCCTGCTCGCCGTGATGACGGCCGGGGCGGCGGCGCTCAAGGCGGACGTGAAGCGCTTCGCGCTCGGGTTCACGGCCGTGTTCCTGATGAGCTACCTCTGCTGGATCGTCGGGAGCTGGGCGAGCTTCGCGGTGAATACGCCGGCCGACATGAAGAAGTTCGGCGTGAGCTGGTCGCTCAAGCTCACCGCGGAGGGCGGTTTCGTCCTCGCGCTCCTGGGCGGCCTCTTCGTCGGGAATTTCCTGCCCGGCTTCGCCGATTGGATCAAGGAAGCGGTCCGGCCCGAGCTGTACGTGAAGATCGCGATCGTGATCCTCGGCGGCTTCCTGGGCGTCACCGCCGCGGAAAAGCTGAGCCTCGCGACCTCGGTGATGTTCCTCGGGCTCGCCTCCATCATCGTGGCCTACCTCATCTTCTGGTCGGTGGTGTACTACGTCGCCCGCACGTGGTTCGGGTTCAGCCGCGAGTGGGCCGCGCCGCTCGCCTCGGGCATCTCGATCTGCGGCGTCTCGGCCGCCATCGCCACGGGCGCGGCGATCCGCGCGCGCCCGATGGTCGCGATCATGGTGTCGTCGCTGGTGGTGGTCTTCGCGGTGGTGGAGCTGCTCTTCCTGCCGTTCGTCGCGCAGACCTATCTGTCCCACGAGCCGATGGTCGCAGGCGCGTGGATGGCCCTTTCGGTCAAGACCGACGGCGCCGCGGTCGCGAGCGGCGCCATCACGGAGTCGCTCATTCTCGCCAAGGCGGCGGCGGAGGGAATCAACTACCAGAAGGGCTGGATCCTCGGGACGGCGGCCACGGTCAAGGTGTTCATCGACATCTTCATCGGCATCTGGGCGTTCGTCCTCGCCTACATCTGGACGCGGCACATCGAGGTGCGCGAAGGCGACAAGGCGAAGGCAGGCGAGATCTGGATGCGCTTCCCGAAGTTCATCATCGGCTACGTGATCACCTTCGTGCTCGTCCTGCTGCTCGCCCTGGGGGCCGGCCCGGAGACGATGGGCAGGATCAAGTCGGCGATGGGCGAGGCGAACGCCTTCCGCGGCATCTTCTTCGTCCTCACGTTCTTCACCATCGGCGTGATGTCCAATTTCCGCAAGCTCTGGGAGGAAGGCATCGGGAAGCTCGCCGCGGTCTACGTGGTCTGCCTGTTCGGTTTCATCATCTGGGTGGGGCTCGTCATATCGTGGGTCTTCTTCAGCGGCGTCAAGCCGCCGTTGGTAACCGGCTGACAGGAAAGGGGATAGAGCATGGAACAGCAGCCCAGGATCGGCGAAGAAATCCACAAGATGGCCCATGAGCCGCTCCTTCCGGTCGAGAAGAAGCTGATCGGATGGAGCCTGGGGCTCGGGATCTTCCTGCTGATCGCGCTCCTCGTCGTGGCGCGGGTCTTCTTCAAGGCCTCCTAGAACCCACGCATCACAGGCAATCCGGCGCCTGTCGGGTCCCCCACCGCAGCGTATTTTAGCGGCCCATAATATTAGAAACGTTGCATATACGCGGCGGCGCGGCTAGGATGCGCCGAACGCGCCGGCTTGCGCTGGGTCAAGTGGCCCGGTGCCGGCACGCGCGAGGATGGCCGAATCGCCCTCGCCAGGAGAGTCTCATGGACGACGTCAAGCCCGACAGCCCCGCGAATCCCGCGATCGAGCGCCTGGTGCGGGAGCGGGTGGACGCGATCCTCGACGAGCGGCTGGCGGCGAAGCTCGCCGCGATCCGGGAGGCGAAGACGCCCTCGATGACGATCATCGCCACCAAGGGCACGCTCGACTGGGCGTATCCGCCCTTCATCCTCGCCTCGACCGCCTCCGCGCTCGGCTGGAACGTGTCGGTGTTCTTCACGTTCTACGGGCTGGAGCTGCTGAAGAAGGACCTCTCGGGGTTGCAGGTGAGCCCGCTCGGCAATCCCGCGATGCCGATGAAGATGCCGTTCGGTCCCGACTGGTTCAAGTCGATCCGCTGGAACATCCCCAACGCGATGCAGTCGATCGTGCCGGGCTTCGAGGCCTTCGCCACGACGATGATGAAGCAGACCATCAGCAACAAGGGCGTGGCCCCCGTGGCCGAGCTTCGCGAGGCCTGCATCGAGGGCGGCGTGAACCTGATCGGCTGCCAGATGACCGTGGATCTCTTCGGCTACAGCCCCGGGGACTTCATCCCCCAGGTCAAGGAATATTGCGGTGCCGCGACCTTCCTGCCGATGGCACGGGATGCGGACGTGAGCCTGTTCATCTAGAGGAGGAAGACATGAAGACCAAGAAGCTCGCGCTCGCGCTCGCCGCCTGCGCCCCGTTCGCCGCGCACGCGACCGACGGCTATTTCTCGCACGGGTACGGCATGCAGTCCAAGGGCATGGGGGGCGCGGCGGCGGCGGTCGCCGAATCGGCGTTCGCCGGGGCCAACAACCCGGCCACCGGGGCCTTCGTGGGCAACAAGTTCGAGATCGGCGTCGACCTGTTCAGCCCGTGGCGCAAGGCCGAGCGCTCCGGCAGCCCGCCCGGCGTGGGGCTCGACGCGAGCTCCGAGAGCGACAGCAACTACTTCCTGATCCCGGAGGTCGCCTACAACCGCATGGCCTCGGCCGACATGTCGTGGGGCGTCTCGGTCTACGGCAACGGCGGCATGAACACCGACTATCCCGGCGGCGAGATTCCCGGGCAAAGCGCGTGCGCCCAGTTCAACCCGGGCCCCGCGAGCTACAACATGCTGTGCGGCAGCGGGCGCCTGGGCGTGGACCTCTCGCAGCTCATCATCGCGCCCCAGGCCGCGTGGCAGTTCAGCCCGGGGCACTCGGTCGGCATCGCCCCGCTCTTCGCCTACCAGCGCTTCAAGCTCGAGGGCCTGCAGGCCTTCGACAACCCGGGCTTCTCCTCGAGCCCCGGCAACGTGACCAACAAGGGCTACGACGACTCCACCGGCTGGGGCGTGCGCGTGGGCTACTACGGCCGTCCCG
>DATIWI010000233.1:0-7261 GCA_035519475.1 Opitutaceae bacterium | reverse complement strand
TCGTGGCGGTGCGGGTCGGCGGGGCGGCGGCGTCAGACGGCGACCACGGTGTTGCGGAGCACGCCGATGCCGGTGATGCCGATCTCCACCACGTCGCCCTCCTGCAGCGTGAAGGAGTCGGGTGGGACAATGCCGGTGCCGGTCAGGAGGACGGCGCCATGGGGAAAGACCTGGCAGCGGAACAGATAGCCGGCCAGGTCCGCAAAGGTCCGCTTGATCTGTCCGGGCGACGTCTCGCCGGCGAACACGCGCTGGCCACCGCGGCGGATTTCGAGGGTGATGGTCCACGCGCGCACGGCCGCCTCCGCCGCGCCGAGGGTGATCCACGGGCCGAGCGCGCAGGAGCGTTCGTAGATCTTGGCCTGTGGCAGGTAGAGGAGGTTCTCGCCTTCAATGTCCCGGGAGCTCATGTCGTTGCCGATGGTGCAGCCGACGAGCTGGCCGCGGGAATTCAGCACGAGGGCCAGCTCCGGCTCCGGCACGTTCCAGCGCGCATCGCGGCGGATGCCCACGGGTTCGCCGGACGCCACGACCTTATCCGGCAGGCATTTGAAAAAAAGCTCCGGGCGTTCCGCGGCGTAGACCCGGTCGTAGGCCGTGGCGCTGAAATCCGATTCCGCCATCCGCGCGGTTTTGCTGCGGAGGTAGGTGACGCCGGCCGCCCACACCTCCTGCCGTTCCACCGGGGGGCACAGGCGGACCGCCGACAGCGCGACCCGGGGCAGGCTCCGGCGGACGGCCTGCTCGAACTGCGCAACGGGATCATCGCTATCGAGCACGGGCTGCAGCCGCGTGATCCCGACCGGTGTCAGGTCGATCACCGTGGTATCGTCGGCAACGAGTCCAATGCGAACCTCGCTGTCTCCGACTTTGAAGCGGCAGAGTTTCATAAGAGGCCGCAGCACCGCGCGGCTGACCAGATGCGCTATTGACGGGGCCGATGGCGCGCAAGCAAACTCCCGCGGTGTCCCACCCCGACCCGGTCCCCGCCGCGCCCCGGGCGGCGACAGACCTGCCGACGCACGCCCGTTACGGCGTGATCGCCTTTGCGGTCGCGCTGGCGGTAATCCAGTACCTTGATCGCGTCTGCATCTCGCAGGCCGCCCCGGCAATCACGGTCGACCTCCGGCTGTCGGCGAAACAGATGGGCTTCGTCTTCTCCGCGTTCACGCTGGCCTACGCGCTGTTCGAGATCCCGACGGGCTGGCTCGGCGACAAGATCGGCGCCCGCCGGGTGCTGCTCCGCGTGGTCCTGTGGTGGTCGTTCTTCACGGCGGCGACCGGCTGGGCATGGAACCACGTTTCGATGGTGATCACCCGCTTCCTGTTCGGGGCCGGCGAAGCGGGCTGTTTTCCGAACCTGACCAAGGCCTTCAGCGCCTGGCTGCCGACGCGCGACCGCACGCGGGCGCAGGCGTTGATGTGGATGGGGGCGCGATGGGGCGGGGCGGCCGCGCCGCTGCTCGTGGTGGGCGTGATGGCCTTTGTGAGCTGGCGCACGGCGTTTCTGGTGTTCGCCGGATTCGGCCTGGCGTGGGCCGTCGCTTTTCGCGGGTGGTTTCGGGACAACCCGCGCGACCACCCGGGCGTCAATGCCGCCGAACTCGAGCTGCTCCGGGAGAACGAAGCGAACATCAGTGGCCACGGCGACGTGCCGTGGCGCGAGCTGGCAACGCGCCCGGCCATCTGGTTGCTGTGGGCCCAGTACTTCTGCCTGAGCTACGGGTGGTATTTCTATGTCACCTGGCTGCCGACCTACCTCCGGGACGCCCGCGGCATGGAGATCAAGTCCAACGCGATCATGCGGTGGCTGGCCGATCGGCTGGAGGGCTCGATGAGTCCTGATCTCTCCCTGCAGGTGCTGGCGGCGGCGCTGGCGGGCATCCCGCTGCTGTGCGGCGGCTTTGGCTCGCTGCTCGCCGGCGTGATCTCGAGCCGGCTGATCGCGCGCACCGGCCGGGTGACGCGGGTCCGGCGCTCGTTCGGCTTTCTCGGGCTGGCCGGCGCCGCCTCGCTGCTGCTGGTCTCCTTCTACATCCGCGATCCCCTGCTGGCGATGCTGGCCATGGGCCTGGCGAGCTTTTTCAACGACATGACCCTGCCGGGCAGCTGGGCCGCCTGCATGGACATCGGCGGGAGATACACCGGCACGGTGTCGGGCAGCATGAACATGATGGGCAATTTCGGGGGCATGGCCGGACCGGTCGTGGTCGGGTACGTGCTGGACCTGACCAATCGCGACTGGCAGACCGCCTTTCTGATCACGACGAGCGTCTATTTCCTCGGCGCGATCTGCTGGCTCTTCATCGATCCGGTCACGCCGCTGGAGCGGAAGATCCAGGATTGAAGATGCCGGGCGCCGGCGCTTGAGTAGCGCGGTTGTGCCCCGGCCCCCCAAGTCATCCGACGCGCGGGGAGCGGGGCGACCGACGGCTCCCGCGCCGTCGTGGATGCCGTGATCCCATGAAACTCCCCGAAGGAATCTTCGAATCGCCCGGAGCCGAGATCTATCAAATCCAGACCCGGGCCCCCGGCGCGGAGGGGCGCCTGCCCCTGACCGAGGAACAGCTGCTCACCAGCCCCAGCGGCGATTTGTTCGGGATGACGCAGAACGTGGGCATGGGCTGGAGTCCGGTCGAGGCGGGGCGGAAGCAATTTCTGATCCTGAGCACCCAGGGGGGACTGCGCGCCCCCGACGGGCGGCCCATCGCCCTCGGTTACCACACGGGGCACTGGGAGATCGGGCTGCTCGTGCAGGCCGCCGCGGAGGAATTCCGGCGGTTGCAGGTGATTCCCTTTGCCGGATTCTGCTCGGACCCCTGCGACGGGCGCACGCAGGGCACCACGGGCATGTTCGACAGCCTGCCGTACCGCAACGACGCCGCCATGGTCTTTCGCCGGCTGGCCCGTTCGCTGCCCCTGCGCGCCGGCGTGCTGGGCATCGCCACGTGCGACAAGGGGCTGCCCGCGATGATGATGGCGCTGTCCGGCCTGCATGACCTGCCGTGCGTGATCGTCCCCGGCGGCGTCACCCTGCCGCCGGCTGCCGGGGAGGACGCCGGCACGGTGCAGACACTGGGCGCCCGCTACGCACACGGCCTCGTCTCGTTGACGGAGGCCGCCGAGCTGGGCTGCCGCGCGTGCGCGTCCCCCGGGGGGGGCTGCCAGTTCCTGGGCACCGCCGCGACCGCGCAGGTGGTGGGCGAGGCGCTCGGGCTGTCGCTGCCGCACGCCGCGCTGGCCCCCTCGGGCCAGCCCGTGTGGCTCGATCTGGCGCGGCGCTCGGCCCGCGCGCTCCACCGGCTGGACGAGCGCAATCTGCCCGTCCGCGACATCCTCACCGCGGCCAGCATCGAGAACGCGATGGTGGTGCACGCGGCCTTCGGCGGCTCAACCAATCTCCTGCTACACATTCCGGCGATCGCGCAGGCGGCCGGCCTGAGGCCGCCGGCGGTCGAGGATTGGATCGCCGTCAACCGTCGCGTGCCCCGGCTGGTCAGCGTCCTGCCGAACGGGCCGGTGGATCACCCGACAGTGCGGGTGTTCCTCGCCGGCGGGGTGCCGGAGGTGATGCTGCATCTGCGGCGGCTGGGCTTGCTCCGCACGGACGTGCTCACTGTCACCGGCCGGACGCTGGCGGAGAACCTCGACTGGTGGGAGGCGTCGGCGCGGCGCACGCGTTTCCGGGAGCTGCTCCGGCAGCTCGACGGAGTGGAGGCCGACGACGTGATCCTGCCGCCGGCGCGGGCGCGCGAGCGCGGGCTGACCGGCACACTGGTCTTCCCACGCGGGAATCTGGCGCCCGAGGGCGCGGTGGTCAAAGCCACCGCCATCGATCCCGCGGTGATCGACGCGGACGGGGTGTATCGCCTGGAGGGGCCGGCCCGCGTCTTTGTGAACGAGGCGGACGCGATGACGGCGATCAAGCAGGGGGCGGTCCGGGCCGGCGACGTGCTCGTACTGACGGGGGTCGGTCCGCTGGGCACGGGCATGGAGGAAACCTATCAGGTCACCGGAGCGCTGAAGCATGTTCCCTTTGGCAAGCACGTGGCCCTCCTGACCGACGCCCGATTCTCGGGCGTGTCAACCGGCGCGTGCATCGGCCACATCAGCCCCGAGGGCTTGGCGGCCGGGCCCATCGGCAAGGTGCTGGACGGCGACATCATCCGCATCCACCTCGACTGCCGCCGCGTGGAGGGATCGGTCGATCTGGTGGGCGAGGCCGGGCGGCGGTTCGCGCCGGACGAAGGGGGGCTGATCCTGGCGCGCCGCGCGCCGCGCCCGGACCTGGCCCCGAACCTGGCGTTGCCGGAGGACACCCGGCTGTGGGCCGCCCTCCAACTGGCCAGCGGCGGCACGTGGGCGGGCTGCGTGTACCGCCCCGAGCGGATCATCGAGGCGCTGGAGGCGGGCCGGGCGGCGCAGATGAAGGCGGCGCGGTAGGGCGTGCGGCGCCAGGCCCTCGCCGGCGCACCGGGCTGCCGGAAATTAGGTGTTGCACTGGTATCCGCGCGGCTCACCGTGCGCCTTGGCCAGGTCCCATGCATGGACAGGCGCGTGAACCCCGCCAGGACCGGAAGGTAGCAACGGTAGCGACGTACTGCCAGTGCCGTGGGGTGCCTGGCCGCTTTGCTGAGTTCTGGGTTCGGGGCTTGGATTCTGGGATTTGGCATTTGGGATTTCGGCACCGCAGTTTGGAGTTGCACCGCGAGCGTTCCGATTTGGACTAGCGCTTCGTGCCCACGTCCTACCAGGTGATTGCGCGCAAGTGGCGGCCGCAGACGTTCGATGAGATCGTCGGCCAGGACCACCTCGTGCGGACGCTGAAGAACGCCATCACGCGCAATCGCATCGCCCACGCCTACCTGTTCGTCGGGCCGCGCGGCACGGGCAAGACCTCCACCGCCCGCATTTTCGCCAAGGCGCTCAATTGCACGGGTGGGCCCAAGGCCGACTTCGACCCCGCCGACCCGATCTGCCTGGCCATCGCCGACGGCTCCTGCCTGGACGTGATCGAGATCGACGGCGCGTCCAACAACGGCGTGGACCAGGTGCGCGACCTCCGCGAGACCGTGCAATACGCGCCCGCGCAGGGCCGGTTCAAGGTCTACATCATCGACGAGGTGCACATGCTCACGGCGGCCGCGTTCAACGCGCTGCTCAAGACCCTGGAGGAGCCGCCGGCGCACGTGAAGTTCGTGTTTGCGACGACCGACGTGCAGAAGGTGCTGCCGACAATCATCTCCCGCTGCCAGCGCTTCGACCTCAAGCCGCTGTCCGTCGAGCTGATCGTGGCGCGACTGCAGAAGATCGCCGCAGCGGAGAGGATCAAGGCGAGCGAGGCGGCGCTGACGAGCATCGCCCGCATGGCCGACGGCGGCATGCGCGACGCCCAGTCGATCTTCGACCAGATGATCTCCTTCTGCGGCACGGACATCACGGAGGCCGACGTGCTCGACGTCTACGGCCTGGTGGCGGCGGAGAAGATCGCGGAGCTGGCCGGCGCCCTGGCGGCGGGCGACCACCGGAAGATCGTCCAGCTCGTCGACGAATGCGACGAGAACGGCCGCGACCTGTTCCGGCTGCTGGTGGACCTGCAGGCGCACGTGCGCACCGCCCTGCTCGACGCGATCGACAAGGGCGGGCAGAGCGACGCCCTCGGCGGCGTGGCGCTGACGACCGAGCAGCTCACGCGGCTGCTCGACGGCCTCCGTGAGGGCGAGGCGGCGGTGAAGCACGGCTTGACGGAGAAGGTCAATTTCGAGGTGGCGCTGCTCAAGGCGGTCGAGGCGAGCCGCGCGCGCGCGATCGACAGCCTGATCAAGGAGCTCTCCGCGCTCGCGGCCGAAGTCCCTTCGACAAGCTCAGGGCAAGCCGTCACGGCCGCGGAGGGCGAAAAAAAAAAGACCTGATCGCTGAGCTCGACGCCCGGCTGAGCGGGCGAAGCAGCGGCCGCTCCCTCCTGGACGGCGTCGCCGGGGGCGACCGGCCGGGGAGCGAAGGCACGGAAGGTGCTGCGGAGGAAGCGGCGGCCGCTTCGACAACCTCACCGCAGGCGAGCTCAGGGCAGGCGGCGCCGGCGGCGCGCTCGACTGGCGGCAGGGCAGGCGAGCCCGCGCCGGCCGGAGCACCGGAGGCAAATGGCAACGGCGTGCCCGACGAGCTGCCGCCCGTGGAGGAACTGGTGCAGCGCCTGCGTCCCGAGGTGCTCGCGGCGCTGGACGAACTCTTCCGCGCCAAATGGACCGGCGTGAAGCGCGTGCGGCCGGAGGATTTGAAATCCGATTAGATTGGCGGAAGGGGAAGGCCGGAGGACGGATGGAGTCCAGGCACCTCTTGTGGCTTCTTGTGGCCCAAGGGTCTGCCTCCGTGTGCTCCTGGCTCGGCTCGGCGTTCTCGGTGGCGAAGATTGAGTGAGGTCGCCCTGATTTGAAGGACACGGATTTGGGATCAAAACGAAGGAGACCCCATGAAGACGCAGATGCCGGAGCCCGCGGCTACTTGCTGTCGGTCATCTTCAAAAAGGCCCGCAGATCCATCTTGGTCACGCAATGCGTGGGCTTCTTGCTGCCGTCGACGACGATCGCCACTTCGGCCCCCTTCTTCGTCAGCAGGTCGTACACGTCGCTGATCTTGTCGTCCAGAGAGACCTCGACGTAGAAGCCGGCGCCGTGGAGTTTTCGCGTCTCGTCCTTTTCATCGAGCTTGGCGGTGATGGTCCCGACCGTCGCGTCATCCTTGAGATCAGCACCCCAGAAAGCCCGGGCGTGGATGACATCTTTGAGCGTTCCCTTGGTATCATCCACGATCGGCACAAACCAATACCCCAGCAGGTCTTTCATTCCGTCGACGACCGCTTTTTTCGTGCTCTTGGCGTCGAAAATGAAGTTCGAGTTCATGGCCGTCAGATCCATGTCCTTGACCTGCTCGGCCAGACGCGAGCGACGCAGGGAGTCCTGCTGAATCCTCAGGGCGCTCTCCGTGGACCGGCTGCTCTCCTTCAGGTTCTCCTTGCCGAAGAAATAGGCCGCGCCGGCGCCGATCCAGGCCCCAAATGCCCCCAGGAGCACGGACAACGCCCATTTGGAGTAATCCGCCAGCTCCTTCGCATCACCCGGATGCGAGGGCACCACGAGGTACGGCAGCAATATGGTGAGCATCGCCAGGCCGGCCAGGATGAGCAGCATGATCACCACGAGGTGATATGACCATTTGCTGGTGAGCTTGGAGGCTTCGGCGGCGGCGGAATCGCAGGCCTTGG
>DATIWI010000232.1:0-11430 GCA_035519475.1 Opitutaceae bacterium | reverse complement strand
GGTACTTAAGTGTCACTTATGAAAACACAGCTTGTTACGGCGTTGAAGCGGCGGGCAACGAAGATCATCGCCGGGCTGAAGGTTGCGCAGACGCCCATCCTGATCACGCAGCACGGCAAACCGGCGGCGTACTTGGTGGCTGTCGACTCTTATGAGGAAATGAATCGTAGGTTGTCTGTTCTTGAGGGCATTGCCCTGGGCGAGCAGGCTGCACGCGACGGTCGAGTGGTGTCGCAGAACGAGGCGAAGCGACGATTCTCGAAATGGCTGAAGTAATCTGGACCGAGCCTGCCCTGGCCCAGCTCCAGGCGATTCTGGAGTTCATCGCCCTTGACAAGCCTGAAGCGGCAGCGGCGGTGGCTAGACGTGTATTCGCAACCACGGACCGCTTGGCGTCGTTTCCAAGACTGGGGCGGCCGATAGCTGAATTTCCGCACCGGAATTATCGCCAGTTGTGGGCCAAGCCCTGTTGGCTGTACTATCGCATGGACGCTGACCGCGCGATCGTTTTGCACGTTCGCCGAGCCGAGCAGCTATTTCGAGTCGAGGATTTGTTGCAAGACGTGGGATGACGGAGCCCAACCAATCGCCGCTGCCAATTCGGCCGTCGGTCACGCCTCGTGCGTGCGCACGAGTCCCGCCCGCCGTCCTCCTGGCAGGCCTTTGACGTTAGCCCCAAAGGTCCGACTCGCGTTCGTGCTGGCGATGTGCATCGTTTCCCCCCGATGAAAGCGACGTTCACCTACTGGAAAGAATCCGACGGCAAGTATCTCGGATACCTGAACTCGCATCCGGATCATTGGACGCAAGGCGAGGATTTGGAGGATTTGAAGGTGCATCTGCGCGATCTGCACGAGATGTTCTCATCCGAGGAAATTCCGGGCATCCGCAAGGTCGCCGAGTTGGAAGTGGCATGAAAAGGCGCGACTTGGTCGCGGAGCTTGAGCGCGGCGGATGCGCGTTGCTGCGCCACGGAGCGAAGCACGACATCTATCACCAGCCGAAATCCGGAAGATCGGAGCCAGTGCCACGCCACCGCGAGATCAACGAGGTTCTCGCGATGAAGATTCTGAAGTCGCTTGCGGCACCTGACGAAAAGAAGGGCTAACCATGTGCTGCAGCGAACCCGGCAGAAGCGTCGCGATTGCACTCGGCGCGCTCCGTGCGCCGGGTCGCTGAGCTTGGGTCGTTCGGCATAGCAGACCATGAACCCACTCCCTCAGTTTTCGGAGGCCCTGATGCGCGCCTGGGGCGCCAAGACGTTGAGCGATCTCCGCAGCAAGGCGAAAACCCAAGCGAGCGGAATGCTGTTCGAGGCGATTCGCGGCACGAGCGGAGGCCGCATCGTTCTTCTGATCTGCGTCACCAGAAAGGAACAGATCCAGAAGTTGCTGCCGGCGCTTAATTGCACCGGCACGGGTGGCTCGGAAGACTGGACCACGACCCGGGTCATCGAGATCGCGTTGCGCGCCGCGGCGGGGCCGGGACTGGCGTTCCGGGCTTTGCGCGATGCCTCCGGAGCGATCTCGGACCTGGTCCTCGTCTCGGCCGAGCCGAAGTCGATCGCGGTCATCGAACGCTTCTTCCGGCTGCCGAAGTGATCGATTCCGGGATCACCGCCAGTTCACGACGCCCATTCTTGGAGAGAGTCGCCGGACCAACACCTGAGGCCATCAGAGCAAGGAATACCGAGCAGCGCGGCGGAGCCGCCTTTGCCCAATCAGGCTACGGCGCGCTGGAGCGGTCTCGAAATACGTCGTAGCCGCAGCGTGTCATTGCGAGGAGCGAAGCGACGAAGCAATCCAGCCCGCCTTCATCCACCGAATTTCGGCGCGGCTGCACTCCCGTCGCGGACTGAGCCGGAGCCGTGGCGAAGGCTGGCTGGATCGCCACGCCCCGCCGCAGCGGCGGGGCTCGCGATGACAAAGCGGCAATGAAGCGGTTACGCTCAATTTGACTCGCTCTGAAGGGTGTGAGCCAGCGGCGAGCGGCGCCGGCGGAGGGCGGCGAGGTGGCGCCGATTCGGGCGCAGCTCCTCGGCAGGCCCGGGGCCCTGAGCCTGTCGAACGGGCCCGCCTTTGCACAAGGCATCGGCGCGGCAGGCAAGACTGCGTCCCTACAATTCCGCCACGAACGAGCGACTCGGGCCATCTCTCCGTCCTCTCCGTTGCCTCCTGTGAAAGTAGAACAGGAATCCCGTTCCCGACAATTGCCAGCCGCCCTTTGCTTCCTCTGCGTCCTTCTGTGAGATCTTTTTCTACCGCACCTGCAGCGTATCGCCCTCGAAGGTCAGTCCGAGCGGCGGCACCACGACCGCCTTGCGCCCGCCGTCCTGGCGCACGCGGCCGGCCACCCAGGCGTCGTAGCCCGCCGCCGCTGCCGCCGCCACCGTGGCCTCGGCCGACTCCGGCGCAACGTACGCGGCGAAACCCACGCCCATGTTGAAGGTCGCATAGGCCTCGCGCATCTCGATGGGCCCGCTCCGGCGGAGGAAGCCAAACAAAGCCAACTCGGGCCGCAGCGCGGTGATCTCGTACACGAACGGCTCGGCGAGGCGCATGAGCTTGCGCCAGCCGTGGCCGGTCACGTGCACGAGGTAGTTCAGCGTGAGCCCGCGCCGCTGGCACTCGCGCACAAACGCCACGTAGATGACCGACGGTGCGAGCAGCGCCTCGCCGAACGTGCGGCCGTCGCCCACCGGCGTCAGGTAACCCTGCGGCAGGTTCTCCGCGAGCCGCCGGCACAGGCTGAGCCCGTTGGTGTGCACGCCCGACGAGGCCAGAAACACGATGGCGTCGCCCGCGCGCACCTCGCCCGTGACGCGCCGGCTCTTCGGCGCGATGCGCCCCACCGCCGAGCCCGCGAGCACGATGGCCGCCGGCGCGACCACGCCGCCGAGCGTCGGCGTCTCCCCGCCGCCCCACACCGCCCCGGCCAGGCGGCAGCCCTCGGCGAAGCCCTCCACGAGGGCCTGCGCGCGCCGCTCGTCGGCGAACCAGCCGGAGTCGCCCACCGCCGCATGCATGGCGACGGACACCGGCAGGGCACCGCAGGTCACCAAGTCGTTGACGATGGTGGCCACCACATCGACGCCGATCTCGCGGTAGAAGCAGCGGCCGGTCGCGGCCTGCACGGCGTCGGCCACGAGATTCTTCGTGCCGAGCCCCTCCTCGACGTGCGCGAGATAGTGATCGGCGGCCTCCAACAGGTACGCGCTCTCGCCCCGCACCGCCGGCGGCTCCCGGTAGCCGTGCGCCGTGAGCCCGCCGGCCGTTGCCGCCGCCGCGCGCTGGCAGGCCCGCTTGAAGGCATCGAGCTGCTCGTAGCGCACGCCGGAGTCTTCGTAGCTTAAGGCCATGTTTGAACCACCGCGGCACCGGGGACACCGGGCAATCCCCCGCACTCCGTGTTCTCCGTGCCTCCGTGGCTAGTAACTTCTCCCTTCCTGTTGCTCGTAGTAGTTCACGTAGGCCTGGTGCACGACGCGATAGCCGCCGGGCGTCGGATACCGGCCGGTGAAATACCAGTCGCCCGTGTGGTTGGGCACCGCGGCGTGCAGGTTCTCGACGGTCTGGTAGATGATCTGGACCGGCCCCGCCCACTCGATGTTGCGCGGATAGACCAGCTCGACGATCTTGGCGGAAATCTCCTCCGCGCTGAACGGCTCGTAGATCTTGCGCACGTGGTTGGCGCCGGCGGCTGGAAACGGGGCGCGCGTCTGGCGCAGCTCCGCGCGGCAGAGATCGTAAACCTCCTCGAGGACCCCGCCCTGGCCGCGCCCCTTCAGCAGCGCGATGGCCGCCTCGAAGGCGATGAACTTGGCCAGCTCCGACATGTCGATGCCGTAGCAGTCCGGATAGCGGATCTGCGGCGCCGTGGAGACGATGACGATCTTCTTGGGGTTGAGCCGGGCGAGGATCCGGATGATCGAGCGCCGGAGCGTGGTGCCGCGGACGATGGAATCGTCGATCACCACGAGGTTGTCGGTCGGCTTCACCGAGCCGTAGAAGATGTCGTAGACGTGCGACGCGAGCTCATTGCGCCACTTCTCCTGCTCGATGAAGGTGCGGATCTTCACGTCCTTGCTCACCACCTTCTCGGCGCGCGGCCAGTTGCGCAGGATGAGATCATCCAGCAGCAGTTCGGTGAGGGTGCCGCGCTGGGCCGCATTGAGAATCGCGGCCTTGACCGCGTCGCGCCGGCGCAGGCGCAGCGCCTCCATCAGGCCGTAATAGGCGACCTCCGCGGTGTTCGGGATGAAGCTGAACACCGTGTTCTGCAGGTCGAAGTTGATCGCCGCCAGCACCTGATCGGCCAGGCGCGCCCCGAGCGCCTTGCGTTCGCGGTAGATGTCGAGGTCGTTGCCGCGGGAGAAATAGATGCGCTCGAACGAGCAGGCGGCCCGGGGCAGCCGCGCGGTGAACGCCGTCGAGGCGAGCGTGCCGCGCTTCTTGATCACGGCGACGTGCCCCGGCAGCAGCTCCCGCACCGCCCCCGCCTCCAGGTCAAACACGGTCATGAGCGGAGCCCGCTCGGACGCGAAGGCGACCACCTCGTCGTTCTGAAAATAGAAGCACGGCCGGATGCCGGCCGGATCGCGCACCACGAACGCGTCGCCGTTGCCAATCAGACCGGCCAGGGTGTAGCCGCCGTCCAGGTTCTCGGTCGCCCGGGTGATCACGCGGGCGATGTCGAGATCCTCGCTGATGCGTCGCGAGATCTCCGCGCCGGGCAGGCCGCGCGTGCGGAGCAGCCGGTAGAGCTCCTCGTGCTCTTCGTCGAGGTAGAATCCGATCTTCTCCAGCACCGCCTGCGTGTCGGTGGCGAAAATGGGGTGCTGACCCATGGCGATGAGGCTGTCGTTCAGCTCCATCGTGTTGGTCATGTTGAAGTTTCCCCCGAGCATGAGATTCCGCGTCGGCCAGGGGCTGCGCCGGAAGTAAGGGTGGCACGCGCTGAGGCTGTAGCCGCCCGAGGTGCCGTAGCGCAGGTGGCCGATGTACAGCTCGGCCCCAAAGTCGAAATGCTTTTTGACGGTGTCGGCGAACTCCGGGTGAATCGTTCCCGCGGCCACCTTGGCCTCGTACTGCGTCAGCAATCCCTTGAAGATGCGGTCGAGCGGGTTCGACTTGATGTTGCGCTCGCGGAACATGAACGGCTCGCCCGGCGGCACGTTGAGCTTCACACACGCCACGCCGGCGCCGTCCTGGCCCCGGTTGTGCTGCTTCTCCATCAGCAGAAACAGCTTGAAGAAGCCCCAGAGCGGCGTCCCGTACTTCTCCTGATAATAGCCGAGCGGCTTGAGGAGCCGCACCAGCGCCACCCCGCATTCATGCCGGATCGCGTCGCTCATATTCTCCTCTCCCGGCCGGCGCCGCCGGCCCACCCGGATCGCCTCCCCGCGGCCACACCTCGCCGGTCGAGCGGGTTCTGCCGGGACCTTCGGTGGATGTTCATCCTCGCGGGCGATCGAAGCCACCCATTCCGCTGAGACGCCGGGATTCGTCAATGGCTTTCTGGATGACCAACCTGTAAATTGGTTCTCCGGCCGTGCTCGTGGTCGCCCGCCCGCGCCTCGGCCGGCCTTACTGCGCAGCACTGACCAGTTGCACGGCGTCGATTTCCTTCCAGCCCGGCCCCGTCGCGAGGTTCAGAGCGATTCTGACCTTCGCCACGAGGTAAGCGGTCCTCGGCACGCGCACGGCAAACCACGCGATCTCCCGCACCGCGGGTGCCTGATAGGGATCAACGCCCTCCCACCAGAGGTGAGCCGTACCGTCGGGTTCGATGGCCTCGATCTTTGCGATCGCACCGGTGGCGTCGTTCTGCCGCACGCGCACTTCCGTGGCGTGAACCGGTTTCGCGAAAGTGACTTCGAGCCAGTCTGTGCCGCTGTTCTTGTTCGCCGGACACCACGCGTCCGGGCTGTTGCCTGCGACGGAGATATTTGGCGCGCCCGTCGCCTGCGCCGCGGAGTACTGCGTCTTCCCGTACTGTGAGCCGGCGATGGCGCTCGCCGCCCACTGCCCGGTGGAATCGGCGATGTTCTTCGCGTCGGAGAGCTCGGCCGAAGGCACGATCGCGGCGTTTGCCGCCCCGCCAGCAATCGCCGGAGATAGATTCGTGGGCGCGACCGCTGGCGTCGGTGCCGGAATGGCTGTGCTCTTCGCCGGAGTCGTCATTGCACCCGCCGGAGGATTGGCCGCTGCCGGTAACGTGGGACTCGAGACCGCTTTCGGTTTCGTCAGCGCCAGGAGTTCAACGTCCGGCACGGCAAGCACGGCTGCCGGAGGCCACGACCAGGCGGGCGGATTCATCGCAGCTGGTTTGTCACCGGTCAGAGATGCCTGGGCGCGCGCCGCCAGTTCTTCCCGTTCAAACGGGGGTGGGCCCTCGCCGGTCGGTGGGCTCACGCGATCAGCCCGGTTCAGACAGATGAATGCCGCCATGGGATTGCCTGCGCGATTGGCGATGTCCGCGCGCACCGTCAAGAGTCGCTCGTCGTCCGGCGTGCGCTGCAACACCGCGTCGACGATCGACGCGGCTTCCTCGCTGCGCCCGCCCAGCAAAGCTTCGTGAGCGCGATTGATCGCACGCTGCGTCACACGATAGGCCGAGTCCGACGACGCCGAAACTTGGATGGGCAGCGCGCCAGCAATGACTTCACCGTTCCAACCGCTGCCGCCCGCGAGCGCGAGTCGCGCCCGGACCACGTAGTCGCCCGGCACGATCCGCTCCATCGACGTTGAAGAAATCAACCAGAGCCCGCCGGCAATCCGTTTCGCATTCAGCGTCGCGTTCGGAGTCGTGGGCTTCCCCACCGCCTCCGCGCGGGCCACCGCCGCACCGCCTGCCGCCGGCGCGAGTTCGACAGCAATTGCGTCGCTCCACGTCCCGCTCGCCGGGGCGAGTTCGATCGAGCCAGCCACGCCGCGCGGCGCAGCGAGGCGCACGGTGACGCGGAGCGGTTCGCCCTGTTCGACGATGCCGTCGCCGACGCCGCGCACGGAGAGGGAGATTGCGGGCCCAAGTGTTTCGGCGGCGGCTGCGGGAAGTGGCGCAGATGCCCAAACGAGACAGGCTGCAAGGAAAAAACCGAGGCGCAGCCCAGGAAACGAAGGTGGCGCGCGATGGCCCCAATGCGCTGGTTTGTTCGCCAAGGCAAAGCGCGTTGAGGTCAACTCGGTCCACCAATCGGAGAACCCAATGCCGCGAAGGAATGCGGGTGAGGTCTTCATCATTTCGTCTTCCTCGGCGGGATCGCGTCGTTGGGGCAGATTTGCGCGAAGCAATTGCCCGCGCCTTGCGCCGCGTCGCCGTAGCGCGACTGCGGGAGATTGGGAGGATTCGGCGCATTGGCGCCCGTGCCCTTGGCCGATCGGCAGATTTCCAAACCGATGCGCTCCGTGCCCGGCGTCACCAGATACACGGTCTTTTCCTTCGTATTCTTCGCGTCGTAGAATTTGGCAAAATAATACCGCATCACGCAGTCCTGATCGCCCGAGTGGGAGAAGTGCTCCTGTCCCACCATGCCGCGTGCGCCGAATACCGCCCGCGTCAATTGATCGATGTATTCATCAACGAACGCCTTGAATGCCGGGGAGCCGACCGGTTTATCCTGAAATGACTTACCATAGAGACTCTCGATCAGCGCACCCAAACCCGATGCCACCAGCATTTCCCGCATCTTTACATACAAAGGATAGGCCTGCGCCGCGAGATCATGCCCATTCTCTTCCAACAGATTGACGACCGTCTCGCCGTCCAAGCGATAGTGGGGCCGTCCAATCTTGTTGTCCGGCACGTTTGGCGGCACGAAGGAAAATGAGTAACCGGTGGTGTCGTCCGGGCCGTGATGCTCGACGCCCACCGAATGCAGCAGCTCGTGCGCGATGGCGCGGTCCCAGGCAAAAATCGCATCCTGCGCCGGCAGGTTGAATGGCTTGCTGAAATCGCCCTCGGTATTATCGCGGGCGAGAATACCGACACCGAGCACGATGCCCGGCCGGCCGGCCACGCCCGCTTTTGTCAGCGCCGTGGAAGCGCCCGTACTGCGCAGTTTTTCCTTTCCCGTCGCGCCGTCCTTGGTTCCCTTGGGATCATCCACGTACTGCTGCACCCACACGCCGTGTTGGTCCACGCGGTGCGGCGCGTCGCGGTGGTTGCCATTCATCAGGCGCGTCTTCTCCGACATCTCACCGCGCCGCAATTTGGAGTGCACCTTCAACTCCGAGAGTTGCTCAAACAGATCGATGCCGGATTCCGCGTCGCCGCCGATAAGGTTCAGCACGAAGAAATCCTTCCCCTCGGGATCGCCTTCGAGGCGCATTCCGTTCACGACCCAACCGCGGTACTCCTCGTAGAGTGTGAAGCCGTCGCCATTGTCCTTCTGTCCCTCGACCTTCTCGTTGTCATCCTCGTCGGCGAGTTTCTCGGCGTGGTGCGCCTTGCGCCAGGTGTCCGCGATCCAGCCCGGAGCTTTCATCTTGGGCAAACGCGGCGTCTCGCCCACCTCTTGCATCACCCCCTCGATTTCGCGCCCGTCATTCAGCAGACAGACGGCACGCAGCAAGGCGCGACCACCGAAGTCGTAACTGTCGATCTGCACCTCGGCATAGGGCTGTCCCTTCTCGTCTCGTTTCGGATCGGCGACTTCGAGGATCTGGTCCGATCGGCTGAGGGTGCCGCCCGCAACCGCCGCCAGTCGCAGATCGTAGTCCTGGTCCTTGGCGTTTAGCGGCCAGTTCAGGCACACCCCGGGTTCGCGCGAGGTATCGAGCAGCTGGAAATGGATGTTCTTCACCCTGGGCACGAACGTCCCCTGTCCCTCCTTCGCAACGACGGTGGCGCGTGCTACCAGCTGGTTGCCGGGCTCAGTCGGTTTCTTGAGGTTGCCCTCCGGCCGCCACTCGTCGTAGCCGGCGGCGGTGATGAACAGCTCAACCGGAGGAAGGGTCACGTCGATCTGCCAAGAGACATCGAGCGCAATGTCCCACGAACCATCCCAACCCGCCGGCTTCGGGACCGGAATCCGGGTGGTGCCGATCAGCTCGCCCGCCTCACCCGCGAGGGCCTGGCCTTTCACGTCGGCCACGATCAGGTAGTTGCTATAGCCAAGATTCATCTGGCCCGGTCCCATATCCAGGGGCACGTTGGCCTCGGACTCCGAATGGGTGTTGTGCCCCTCTTCCGTGTGATCGCGGACGAGGGTCTGGTGCACCGCTTCCCCCGTTGTGGCCATGTCGGGCATGAGCGTGAACTGGAGGTCGTAGCGTTTTTCCTCCGCGCGGATCTTGACGAAGGCGTTGACGACATTTCCCTCAAACACTTTCTGGCCCTTGTAGGTTTCGGTCCCGTCGTCGCTGCTCGCCCGAGTCTCCCCATGCGCACTCCTGGATCCACGCGACGTCTTGGTTTCGGATATCCTGCCCGTGATTTCCACACGATCGCCCCGCGGAAACCACGTGACCAATAGTCGGGGCGTGGTCTTGTGCAATTTCTCGACATCTCCGGCCAGCACCGCAGCGCGCATGGCCTCCGCCTCTTTGAGCTGGGCTTCGGCCGATTGGTCGGTCGGAAGGTCGTATGCTTCGGTCGGCCGCACTTCGATCCTGCCGCTGAAGCGGTCGTTCACCTCAAGACTGGTCTCGCCCTGCCCGTCGGCATCCTGCGACGACCTGGTGGCGCTGCCGACATAACCGATCTGGAAAGTAAGGTAGTGCTTGGGGGTTGCGTCCTTCCCGCGGGAGTTCGGCGCCGCAAGCGCCAGGGCAAAAAGCAACAGTGCAACCCAGGAAAAGAGTCGCGCGAGGTCGCGATCGAGGCGAAAGACCAAGCGAGAGGCGCTTCGCAGGGAGGAACCGAGGGGCACGGCCCTTGACCAAGATGATTCGGGGCGTCGCGTCGATTCTATTCGCGGTCGGCCTGAACGCGGAGCGGGTTGACCTCAACACGCTGACTTGAGGGCAAACGGGCAAAGCGCCTTGGGGCCAATGCGCTCCACCCAGTGGACAAGCCTCGGCCCTGTTGCGCTTTTGCCTGCCCGTCGAAACCTGGGCGAAGTCGGGTGCCTCTTTTGGCCATCCCTCCGGCTTGAGTCAGGTTCATCGGCGTCTTCCGTGGCTCAGTTCGCCTGAATTATCCCGCTTCGCCTCCTTGACCGCGCGCACGATGTTTGTGAGCCTCCCGCTACCTCGACCATGCTGATCCTCCGCGGCTCTCCTGCCTTCTCACCCTTCCGCCTCGACAGGCTCCGCCGCGATCTGACTGCCGCCCTCGGTGCGCCGGGCGCCCTTTCCGTCGGCGCCGTTGGCGCCGAGTTTGTGCATCTCGTCGAGACCTCCGCCGCATTGACCTCCGGCGAGGGCGACGTGTTGGCGAAGCTCCTCACCTATGGTCCGCGCCGCGCCGCCGCCCCGGTCACCGGCCTCGCGCAGATCGTGGCGCCGCGCCCCGGCACCATCTCCCCGTGGTCCTCCAAGGCCACCGACATCGCCCACACCTGCGGCCTCGCCAAGGTCAAGCGCATCGAACGGGTGATCCAGTATACGCTCGCGCTCGGCGAAGGAGCCGAGAGTCCAGAGTCGAGCGTCGAAGGCTCTGAACCGACCCGCGTTCGACCTTCGACCTTCGACCTTCGACCCAAGCAGCGCGCCGCCCTCGCGGCCCGGCTCCACGACCGCATGACGCAAGTCGTCTTCGACGACCTGGCCGCCTGCGCGGTGCTTTTCCGCCACGAAGCCCCCCGCCCCGTGGCCACCGTGCCGGTTCTCGCCCAGGGCCGCGCCGCCCTCGTCGCCGCCGACCGCGCCCTCGGCCTGGCGCTCGCCGACGACGAGATCGATTACCTCGTCAAATCCTTCCAGGGCCTCGGCCGCGACCCCAGCGATGTCGAGCTGATGATGTTTGCCCAGGCGAACTCCGAACACTGCCGCCACAAGATCTTCAACGCCACCTGGGAGATCGACGGCACCCGCCGCGACCGCTCGCTGTTCCAGATGATCAAGCACACCTACGAGCGGCACCGCGACGGGATCCTCTCCGCTTACCGGGACAACGCCGCCGTGCTCGAGGGCACCCGGGGCGGCCGGTTCTTCGTCGACCCGCGCACCGGGGAGTACGCCGCGCACGCGGAGGACATCCACGTCGTCTGCAAGGTCGAGACCCACAACCACCCGACGGCGATCTCCCCTTTTCCCGGCGCCTCCACCGGCTCCGGCGGCGAGATCCGCGACGAAGGCGCCGCCGGCCGCGGCGCGAAACCCAAGGCCGGCCTCACCGGCTTCACCGTCTCCAATCTCCGGCTCCCGGGCGCGGTCCAGCCGTGGGAGCAGGACCACGGCAAGCCCGGCCGCATCGTCTCCGCCCTCGAGATCATGATCGAGGGCCCGCTCGGCGGCGCCGCCTTCAACAACGAGTTCGGCCGGCCCG
>DATIWI010000231.1:0-4242 GCA_035519475.1 Opitutaceae bacterium | reverse complement strand
TACTACGTCGTGTCATCCGAACGAGAGGTCGACGCCAAGTGGAGCCTGTTCATGGCGGCCCATCCGGGGCTCGTAAAAGTCTATCTTGAATGTTCCGAAAGGTTCGGCAGAGAGGACACCCTGTGCCATCAGCGAACCGGTCTCGACCCAAAGCTGGTGCCCTACCTCGTCAAGCGTGCGCACCGTGCGGGGCTCCGCGTGGCCGCTCACGTCCTGACACGCTTCGACTTCGCGACCGCCGTCGCCGCGGGTGTCGATGAGGTGGCCCACGTGCCCGGCTGGTTCCTCGTCGAGCCCGGCCTGGCCGGTCGCGCGACGCTCACCGAACACGACGCTCGCCTGGCGAAAGCACGGCGGGCGATGGTGGTGACCACAACGGTCGCTGCAGACGCACACGATCTATTCAGAGGCAGAAGCATGAAGGAGGTCGAGGAGGCGATCGAAAGACTGGCACCAGGGCCGCAGGGTGAAGCCGGCGGACACAGGGCAGGCACTCATCGCCCTTCATCGGGCAAGGGGGACGATCCGCATGCGGATGCCGCCCATCACGCGGGCCAGGACCAGCGGTGGCCCAAGGGCGCGGGTCCGGCGGCGGAGCGCGCCGTGCAAATCGCAAACCTGAAGCTGCTCAAACGTCATGGAATACCAATCCTGATCGGCTCGGACCATGGCGAGACATCGCTCCCGGAAGCAATGCGGCTGCACCAGCTGGGAGTGTTCTCCCCCCTCGAGTTGTTGAGCATGTGGTGCGACACCACGCCGCGCGCCATCTTTCCGCTGCGAAAGATCGGAAAGCTCCAAGACGGTTACGAGGCCAACTTCCTGGTTCTCGAGGGCGACCCTATCGCGGACTTCACCAATGTCACAAAGATTCGGATGCGAATCAAAGGCGGCCAGTTGATCGGGTTCCCGGATGCCCACCCGCCAGGTGTCCAGCGCCTGCACTAGGCAAACCTGAAGTAGGCGATCGAACTCGCCTGCCCCTCCTACCTGCGAACGATGGAACGACCCATAACACATCCGCAGGCGACCATAGCTGCCGCCGACGGCAGCGCACACGCGCGGCGGCTGGACACGCCGCACCCGCGCGCATACGCCACCAGCTACCGGCGCGTGCAGGGGCTCACCAATTCCCCGCGTAATCTCCCTGAGAACCTCGATCTCGAGATCGCGTTCGGCCGCGATCTTTTTCAGCCGGGTGTTGTCGTGCGCGAGGTGCCGCAGCCGTCGGACGTGCATAGGTTCCAACGTCCCGAACCGCTTCCGCCAGGCACCCACCGTCTGCTCACTGGTGCCGTGCTTCTTCGCCACCTCCGGCATGGGCCGTCGGTCGGCTTCCCGCAGGATCGTGACCATCTGTGAGGGGCCCCGGGGTTTTCGGTCCACTTTGAGGGCGAGTTTCGCGGCACAATCCGGCCCAGGGGCCAGGAGGGCGTGCCGTGAAGAAGAAGCGGTTTTCCGTCGAGCAAATTACGTCAGTGCTGCAGCAGGTCACGGGAGGGGTGGCCGTGGGCGACGTCTGCCGCCAGGTCGGGATCGCCGAGCAGACGTTCTACCGCTGGAAGAAGGCCTACGGCGGGATGCTGCCGGGCGAGGCACGGGAGCTCAAGCAGCTGCGCGACGAGAACACGAACCTGAAGCGGCTCGTCGCTGACCTGTCGCTGGACAAGGCCATGCTGCAGGACGTCGTGCAAAAAAAATTCTAAAGCCCGTCAAGCAGCGCGAGGTGGTGCACTACTTGATGGGGCGCTATCGGGTGAGCCAACGGCGCGCGGCGCGGGCGGCGCGCTTCTGCCGCTCGAGTCTCCGGTATGCGAGCCGCCGCGATCCGTTGACGGCGCTCCGGCAGCGCCTGCGGGAAGTCGCCCAGACCCGCGTGCGGTTCGGCTACCGCCGCCTCCTGGTGATGATGCACCGGGAAGGCTGGGAGGTCGGGAAGCACCGGCTGTATCGCGTGTATACCGAGGAGGGGCTAGCCCTGAGACGGAAGCGCCCGTGGCGCCATGCGACCGCCGCCCATCGCGAGCGCCGCCGCCCCGCCCTGGTGCGGAATGAGATCTGGAGCATGGACTTCGTCGCCGACCAACTCGCCGACGGGCGACGGTTTCGCGCCTTGACGATCATTGATCTGTTCACGCGCGAGTGCCTGGCCATCGACGTGGGCCACGGCCTGAGCGGACGGGACGTTGTCGCGACCCTCGAGCGCCTGCGGTTCGAACGGGGCCTGCCCCAGCGCATCTACTGCGATAACGGGGCCGAGTTTGTCAGCGCGGCCATGGATCTGTGGGCGTACACTCACGGCGTCATGCTGGACTTCAGTCGCCGCGGCAAGCCGACGGACAACGCCACGATCGAATCGTTCAACGGGCGGTTCCGCGAAGAGTGTCTGAACATCCATTGGTTCGCATCCCTTGAGGATGCGCAGCAGAAGATCGACGCGTTTCGGTGGGACTACAATGAGAACCATCCTCACCGAGCTCTCAAGGGTCTGAGCCCTCGGGAATACGCTCAGGGAGCGATGGCAACCGCCGCGGACTCGCCCTCATAGTGGACCAGTAAACCAGGGCCTCTCAACTGTTCTTGGGTGAATCGTGTCTGTGGTCCGAAAATTCCCAGGCAGGTCAATCCCACCGCCGCGCCGGGGTGGTGTCCCACTTGATGTGGAAAATCGGGAACGGCGTCCTTCCGGCTCCTGAACGCGATCGAGGGTAGCACGACGTGAAAAGGCAGGCCCGCATTTGGCTCCACAGCCCCGTTGAGGCGGCCAGCCATACCTGGATATCCCCTCACGCGGGCCCATGCTCACGCGGCGGACCGCATTCGCTGCCGGATCACCACCGCGAGCTGCGTGTAGCCGTCGAGCTTGCGCAGCGTGATCTGGCCGGTGGCGACGAGGCCGAAGAGGAGCATGACCGCACTGTCTTCCGTCGGCAGCGAGCCCTGCGTCTTCACGCGCCGGCGGAACTCCTCGTTCAAGCGCTCGATGCTGTTGGTGGTCCGGAGCGTCTTCCACTGGGCCTTCGGAAAGGTGAAGAACGTCAGCAGCTCCGCGCCCCCTTCCTGCAGGCTCTTGACCACACCGGGGCACCGCTTCCCCCAGGCTCGCTCGAAGGCGGTCCAGGACGCCCGGGCCGCCTCGGCGCTCGGCGCGTAGACGATTCGGTGGAAGTCCGCGCGGAGCTCGTCGAGGACGTGCTTGGGGGCCTTGCGCTCCAAGTTCCGCAGCTTGTGGACGCAGCAGCGTTGCACCGCCGCCCGGGCCCAGACCTCGCCGACGGCGCGCCGCAAGCCGGCGTGGCCGTCGATGATGCAGAGCAGCGGAGGCTTCAGCCCCCGCGCGACGAGGCCGTCCAGGCAGCCCTTCCACGCCTCGTACGATTCGCCTCCACACAGGTCCAGCTCCACCAGCACCTTCTGCCCGTTGGCCAGTACGCCCACGACGGCCAAGACCGGGACGCTCACCACCTTGCCCCCGCTGCGCACCCGCAGCGCGAGGGCGTCGAGGTAGGCGTACACGACCTCGAGGTCGTCCAAGGGGCGCCGCTGCCACGCCTCCAGGCTGCTCTTGAGCGTGGCCACGATCCGCGACACCGCGCTGCGCGAGAGCGGCGCCCCGTGGAGCAGCGGCGCCAGGGCCCCCCGGATCCGCCGCGTGTTACCTCCGGCCAGGTACGTCGCCAGCACGGCCGTGTTGACCTCCGCCAGGCGTCGCTGGTAGCGGGGCACCAAGGTCGACCGCCACTCCTGTCGGCCCGTGCTCGTCGCCACGGTGGCCCGCGGCAGCGTGAGCGCCAGCGCCCCGGTCGGCCCGCTCAGCGTCCGCGTCTTCGTCCCGTTCCGGTAGCCCTGTCGGCTGTCACGGCGCTCGTAGCGGCCCGCGCCGAGCGTGGCCGCCAACTCTGCCTCCACGGCCGCCTCGATGGCGCCGCGCACCGCGACGTGGATCAACTCCCCCAGGGTGCTGCGACCCTGCTCATCCGCGACCGCCGGCTTGCTGGTATGCTTTCCCATGGCGCATTCCTCCGGAGGCCGTCCTGCAAGACGGCCCGTAAGGGGTGGTCATCCTTCCGGAAGAATGCGCCATTTCTCTTTTCCACACCAATCGGGACACGACCGCGCCGTCGCTCGGAGACTTGTCAATGGGACAAATGCCTCGGGCGCCCAGCTCCTCGTAATTCCGCTCCTCCGCGAGGCGTCTGTCTCGAACCAGTGGAGCGTCAAGGTGAGCGCGCCGCTGGTGTC
>DATIWI010000230.1:0-33343 GCA_035519475.1 Opitutaceae bacterium | reverse complement strand
GACGCGTTTCACCGCGGGGTCCTGCGAATCGGCCGGCGCACCGGCGTCGTCCTCCGGCATCGGATAAAGTTCGGCGAACTCCTGGCCGTTGTGGAGCATCGGCGCGCCCGCGGCGGTGAGGAGGGCGATGGCGTAGGGCTGGGTGCGCCACCATTCACCGCGGCTGCCCGCGTTGAGCATGAGGGACTCGTGGTCGTGGTTCTCGAGGTAGGTGACGGCGGTGCGGCCGGGAGCGAAGTCGCGGGCCGCGTCGAGCAAGCGCAGGATGCCGGGCTGGATCTGGCGCTGGGTCAGGTATTGCCGGCACCGTCCGCGAAAGGGGTCGAGCCAGCAACTTGTCGCGCCGACGGTGTTGACGACGCCGATCGAGGGATAATCCCATTCGTGCTCGAGGATGAGCGGAAGATCGGGGCGGCCCATGTGCGCGAGGTGCGCCCGCAAGCGCGCGAGGAGCGGGGGCAGGCCGAGGCCCGGCTGGGCGGGATCGAAAAAGCCCAGGGTGTAGTCGAAGCGGATGCCGTCGATGCAAAAGACGTCGATCCAATAACGGCAGACGTCCGCCACGTAATCGAGCAGGCAGCGGTTGTGGTAATCGAGATCCTGCCCGAAGGCCGCGCCGGCGAAATTGCCGCAGTAGGGCGAGTCATCAGGGTCTTCCCACAGCCAGCGGTAGCCAAAGCCGTTGGCGGAGCCATCCGCCGTGACGTGGTCGAAGACGCCGTCGAGGATCACATGGAAGCCGCGACGGTGGCATTCCGAAATGAGTTTCTTGAGGAGGAACAGCTTCTCGGCGTCGTTGGCGGGATTGAGGGTGTAGGGGTAGGCGACGGCGAAGAAATCCTGCGGCTCGTAGCCCCAGCTGTAGCCGGCGCCGGGCCACTGGGTCCAGGGCATGAACTCGATGGCGTTGACGCCAAGGTTTCGCAGGTAGTCGAGCTTGGAGACCACGGCCGCGAGCGGCGGGCGGTTACCGCGGAAACCCGCGGTGAAGTCGTCGAGCATCAGCTCGTAGATGACGAGTTTCTCCAGCGGAAGGGGCCGGGCGAGCGGCAGCGTGTCCATGGTCGGTCCGCCGATGACGAAGCCGGAGTTCTGGTTTTCGGCGCCGCCGTAGCGCGTGCAGGGGTCGCAGACAAACCGAGTCTGCCCGCTCGCGAAAGTGACGAAGAATTTGTACTGGTAGAATCCTTCGGGCAGGACGGGCGTGGTCAACTCGTAGAGCCACCCTTTGGTGACGCCGTCCGCCGGGTCGGTAAACGGTACGCGGGGCAGTGCAAAAGCGGGATCGGGCGTCCAATCCTGGCTGCCGAGGGCCGACTGGAAGTCGCCCACGACCTGAAGCGAGGCGATCGCGGGGAGGCGGCCGCGCTGGTATTGCGACGGGTCGAGCGTTGCGTCGGGAACGAAAAGGCGGAAATTGGCCGCGCCGCTGTGGTTGAGATCCCGTGCGCCGAAATCCTGGTACATGATGAGCGGTGGTGGTGCCGAACAGGGATGGCGACAGGGCGCGGCCAGCCTCTGGCGGCCCGGGAGGCGTTCGAGTCGGCGTGGAGAACCTAACTCCGATCGCGTGACTGCGCAACCGGGCGAAGCGATGGATGAGCCGGCGGTCGGGCTCGAAGCCTGCGCCACACTGCGAGCAGGTCGTCGCGAAACGCACCACCTGGGCGCCGAGCAAGCTCGGGCCCTACAGAGATGTGCTGCGCCGTGGGGTGCGACCTTGGCCGCGCGCCTCCGCGAAGAGGTTGCCTTGGGAGGTATCACCTGGGCGCCGAGCAAGCCCGGGCCCCGCGGAATCGTGTGGTGCCGTAGGGCGCGACCTTGGTTGCGCCGGCTCGCTCGCAACCGTCACGGTTCCGAGGAGTCGTAGCTCATGACGATAACGAGCGCGGAAAGGATGATGACAGTGGACAACATGGTCTTGGTCGGTGTAGTGCTCCGGGGCGGCGCTTCGGGCGGGTGTCTCTTGGGAGGCCCGCGCCGGGCCAGTTCCGGCCGGGGCGGTGAACGTGGAAAGCGGGTCAGGTGGGCCTTCCGGCTGCGGCGGATGCCGCAGCGCAGCGCGGAATGCGGACGGCACCTTGGCAGCGGCGGATTACGCGGAAGCGCACTCCACCGGCCGCACGGCGCAGGCGGCGTCGTGTCGGCTGGACCTCGGCGCCGCGGCTGGAACGATATTCTTGGCGGCGACCCTGACGGTCAGCGGGCGGCGGCTATAATCGTTGAGGCCGATGGCGGCGAGACCCACGATCGCGAAGAGCGAGAACATGAGTTCGCTGCTGAGAAAGGCGGCGGGCGAGGCGAGACCGATCATTCCGGCGAATGCAGCCAACGGAAAGGCGGCGCCGAGGACTAACATGAGGATCTTGAGTGTGGCTTTCATGGTGCGCTTTATTTGTTACTGCGATCATTGCAGCCGCCGTGCCAAGTGGTGAGCGATTGCCTAAGTCGAGCACTGGCAATGGCTAATTGTTCTGTGCGCCAGTGATTGTCGCCTCGACGGAGCTCATTTCGCTCAGTCGTGGGATAGGCGTGTCCCGGAACCGGGACAAAGTTAAGCGGAGCAGTTGTCCCGCGTCTCAAGGAGCACAGTTTTCCGGATACGCGCGCGGTGATTCACGGTCGCGTGGCTGCACGCCCGGGACGCCGGCCCGCAAGGGAGCGATCGGTGACCGTACAATCAACATCGTTCTGGAGATGGAACCGGAGGGCGCGACCTTGCCTGCCGGCCGAAGCCGCTTGGGCGAAGGCTGGGTCGCCGCCGGATGGTTGAAGGCGCGGCGGTAAGCTTGCGCCACGAGCAAGCTCGGGCCCTACGGTATCCGCAACGCGGCCGCCTCACAGCAGGCCGGCCTCGCGGAAGCTGTAATAGCCGCGGCCGGCGGGGTCGGCGACCTTGGTGCCGAGGATCAGGTGATCGACGAGCTCGATGTCGACCGCGAGCGCCGCCTCGCGCAGCCGCCGCGTGACCTGCAGGTCAGCCGAACTGGGCGCCGGATCGCCGCTCGGGTGGTTGTGCACGCATACGACCGCGGTGGCGGCCTCGCGGATGGCGCTGCGGAAGACCTCGCGCGGATGCACCAGGCTGCCGGTCGCCGTGCCCGAGGTGACCTCGACGCGCTTGATCAGCCGGTTCTTGCGGTTGAGGCACAGCACCCAGAGTTTCTCGACGGCCAGACCGGAAACGACGGGCTGGAAGTAGGCGAAGATGAGTTCCGGCCGATTGAGCACGGGCGCGCCGCGTTGTTCCGATCCGAGCGCGCGGCGCGCGATCTCCATCACGGTCACCAGCTGCAGGGCCTTGATGCGGCCGACCCCTTTGAGCCGGCGGAAGTCGGCCTCGCTCCAGCCGATGAGGCCACCGAGCGAGCCGGCCTCGGCAATCAACCGCGAGGCGAGGGCGAGGACGTCCATCTCGCGGCTGCCGCTGCGCAGCAGCATGGCGAGGAGCTCGGTGTCGCTCAGGGCGGACGCGCCGAATCGTTCCAATCGCTCCTGCGGGCGTTCGCCCACGGCGAGGTCGCGCAGGCGGAGGGGGGCAGGCCGGGCGGCGGGGTCCACGCGGTGGATCATTGCAGATGGAAAATTGATGAAAAGGAAAATAGAACAGGCGCGGAAGAAAGACTCACGATCATCGCGTGGAATCGTGGGGTGGGTGACGGGCGCGCCGCCCACGATCACCCTCCTTGGCGGCGTCAAGCCGCTCCCGCGCCGGAGGGCGGCCCCGCCTCAAAACATCTTGACGTAGCCGTTGCGGCGGAGGCGTTCGAGCCAGCGCTCCTGCGACTGGCGGGTCATCTGCTGGACGAGGATGCGTTCGATCTCGTCGCGCACGTCGTCGATCGGCTGGATGCCGGCGAATTTGCGATCCTCGACGTAAAGGAGGAAGCAGCCCTCGGTAATGATGATCGGCTCGCTGACCTCGCCTTTCTTCAGGTTGAAGAGAATGTCGCTAAACTCCTTGCGGATATCGGAGCGTTTGGTCCAGCCCCAGTCGCCACCCTTGTTGCGCCGCGTGTCCTGACTGTACTGGCGGGCCAGTTCTGCAAACGGCTCGCCGCCGTGAAACTTCGCGAGCACGGCGTCGGCTTTGGCCCGCAGCAGGGCGTCGGTCTCCCCGCTCGTCCGGGTGAACTGGATGACCCGCAGCAGCGCGGAATCCTCCTGGTAGAAGCGATCCTTGTTCTCCTTGTAATAGGTTTCGACCTTGACCGGGCTGACGATGCTCTGCGACTTGCGCTGCTGCTGGCGCATGTAGTTGTAGATGATGTCCTCCTCGACCTCCTTGCGGTACTCCCGCAGCGTCAGGCCGCGCGAGTGGAGGTAAGCGAGGAACTTGGAGCGGTCGCCGTCGAACTGGGTGATCTGGATTTCGGCGATCTGGTTGTCGATGATGCTGGCCGGCACCTGCCGCTTGTTCTTCTCGTCGCCGTCCTTGGGCTTGTTGAAGTCTTTGACGATGAGGACGCGGTCGATGAGGTTCTGGATGACATCGTCCTGCAGCGCCTCGAGCTTCTCGTTGAACTCCTTTTCGTTGCGGGATTCCTTCTGGAGAGTGGGGACGAGGGGTGCGATCTCGCGGTGGACGTCGTCCACCGTGATGATCTTGTCCTCCACGATGGCGACGATGCCGTTGGAGAACCGCAGCTCGAGGCCGTCGTTGACCGCCGGCGCCTTGTCCGCGGCGGGCGGCGCCTTGGTCGGGGCCGAGGCCGACGAGGCCCGATCTTGGGCGCACAAGGGGAGAGTGGCGAAAAGGAGCAGCGAAACGCTGGCGACAGCGACGCGGAAAGAAATCATGAGTCCGGCAGATGGTTCAAGAAGGCGGCGATCTCGCGCAACCTTAGGAGGGGGCGGGGGGCGGTCAAGCGGGGAAACCTCTTTCCCACGAGGATGAAACGATCGTGCTGTCCGTCGCGGCGCAGGCATTTGAGGCGATGGCCCTCACTTTCGACGACCAGCACCCTCTTTTGTTCCGCCCGCAGGCGAATCTCCGTGACCAGCAACAGGGCGCGGACTTCGTCGCCGAACGGACCGAAGCGGTCGAGCAGTTCGGCTTCGATGGCGCGGAGTCCGGCCGGCGTCTCGGCGAGGGCGAGGCGGCGGTAAACGTCGATGCGCAGGCGGGTTTCGCCGACGTACTGGAAGGGGATGCGGGCCTGGATCCGGGGGCATTCGCCGGCGGCCGCGAGCTCGGCGTCGCGCAGGACGGTGTAGCCGTCCTCGTAGGGCCGGCGGCCGGCGGCGGGCTCCCCCTCGCCGACGAACACAAAGTCGAGTTTCACGGCGGCGCGGATGGCGGCGGCGGTGCGGTCGCCCTTGAGGCGGGCGATGCTCTGGCGCAGGAGCTGGCAGTAGAGCTCAAAGCCGACGCCGACGATGTGCCCGCTCTGCTGGGGCCCGAGCAGGTTGCCGGCGCCGCGCAGCTCGAGATCGCGCATGGCGATGCGGAAACCGGCGCCGAGCTGGTTGTGCTGGCGCACGGCGTTGAGGCGTTGTCGGGCCAGGTCGAGGAGGCGGGTGTGCCGGTGGAGCAGAAGGTAGGCGTAGGCCTGGTGCTTGAAGCGGCCCACGCGGCCGCGGAGCTGGTAGAGCTGCGACAGGCCGAAACGATCGGCCCCCTCGATCAGGATCGTGTTGCAGTTGGGGATGTCGAGGCCGCTCTCGATGATGGTGGTGCAGACAAGCACGTGGTGGCGGCCGGCGACAAACTCGGTCATGATCCGCTCGAGCGCCTCCTCGTCCATCTGCCCGTGGCCGACGGCGACGCTGAGGTCGGGCAGGAGGGTGCGGAGGTGGCGGGCCACGAGATCGATCGTGGCCACGCGGTTATGCAGGTAGAAGACCTGGCCGCGGCGCCGGATCTCGTGGCGGATCGCCTCGACCACGAACGATTCATCGTAGGTGCGGACAATGGTCTGGATGGGATGGCGGTCGGCGGGGGGCGTCTCGATGACGCTGAGGTCGCGGGCGCCCGTCAGCGCGAGGTAGAGCGTGCGCGGAATGGGCGTGGCGCTCATGGACAGGACGTCGACGTGCGCGCGCCACTGCTTGAACACCTCCTTGTGCTTCACGCCGAAGCGCTGCTCCTCGTCGATCACGACAAGGCCGAGGTCCTTGAAGCGCACGTCACGCTGGATGAGGCGGTGCGTGCCGATGAGGATGTCGACCCGGCCGGCGGCGGCGGCGGCGAGGATCTGCTGCTGCTCCTTGCGCGAACGGAACCGGCTGAGCATTTCGACGACGAGGGGATAGCCGGCCATCCGCTCGCGGAAGGTGTTGAGGTGCTGCTGTGCGAGCACCGTGGTCGGGACGAGCACGGCCACCTGGCGGCCGCCCATCACGGCTTTGAACGCGGCCCGAATGGCGACTTCGGTTTTGCCGAATCCGACATCGCCGCAGATGAGGCGGTCCATCGGCCGGGGCAGCTCCAGGTCGGCCTTGGTCTCGGTGATGGCGCGGAGCTGGTCGGGCGTCTCGGTGAAGGGGAACGACGCCTCGAATTCGCGCTGCCAAGCCGTGTCGGCGGCGAAGGCATGGCCGGGCTGGGCGGCGCGGCGGGCCTGGACCTCGAGCAGCTCCGCGGCCAGGTCGAGCGTGGCGCGCTCGGCGGCGGCGCGGGTCTTCTCCCATCGGCCGGTGCCGATGCGGCCCAGTTGGGGGCGGGTCTTGGCGAGGCCCACATAGCGCGAGATGAGGTGCGACTCCTGCAGCGGAACGTGCAGCGTCACCTTGTCATCGAATTCGAGCGAGATGGCCTCGCGCACCCCGTTGGTGGTTTCAACTTTGGTGAGGCCGCGATAGAGCGCGATGCCGTGCTGCAGATGCACGACAAAGTCGCCCTCGACGAGCTCGGAGAAATCGAGCAGCTGGTCGATCTGCGACGGCGTGGCGACCGCCCGGCGGTGGAGACTCGGTCTGCGCAGACGCTGGCGGCCGAAAATCTCGGTCTCGGTCACCACGACCAGGCCGGCGGGGCGGACGGCCGGGGAAGGCGTCCCCGCGGCCGGCGGCTGGCAATCGCCCGGCTGCAGATCGCCGGCGGGGGCACCTTCACGGTAAGTGATCCGAAATCCCTCGTTGAGCGCTGCGCGCAGGAACCGTGGCTGGGTTTCGGCGAGCTGCGGATCGGCGCCGAGGATCTCCCGTGTCCGCCGCTCTTCGCCCTCGGTCGACACAGCGAAAGTGATGGCATAGCCCTCCTGCCGCCAGCGGGCCAGTTGCTGGAGAAAGCGGGCGCGCGCCTCCTCTTCGACCTGCAGGCGATCCTGCGCCACCAGTGCATCGTCGGGATAACGGCGGTAGTGCGCCAGACTTTCCGTGTCCCAAGTCCGCTCGGTCTCCGCGCCGTCGAACAGCCAGGAGGCTTCATCGAGGTCACTCACCCCGAATGCGGCGGCGCACCGGTTGAGGATGGGCGCCAGCGGCGGGGCCGCTTCCGCCGAGGCGGGTTCGGTGGACGCGGGGTTCGCCGGCGCCTCGCGGGCGAGGAGGCTGAAGGCCTCCTCGAGCGCCGCGGGTTCGATGAACGCGAGATGCGTGCGGGGATTGAGATAGTCGGCCAGGCCGGCGGCCGATGACGCGGGGAGCAGGCGCGGCGAGGCGGCCAGCGTGATGCCGTCGACGCCTTCTCCCGAACGCTGCGTCACTGGATCAAATGCCCGGATGTCCTCGATCACATCGCCGAAGAAGTCGAGCCGGTAGGGCTGGGTGGCGGTGACCGGATAGACGTCGACGATGCCGCCGCGGACGGCGTACTGGCCGGGAGCCTCGCAGACCGCCTCCGAGTCGTAGTCGAAGGCGCGGAGCTGCTCGATCAGACCCCGGAACGGCTGCGGCTGGCCGCGGGCCAGACTGATCTCCTTGCCGGCCAGTTCCTCGAGGGCCGGCACGGGCTGGAGCAGCGCCGCCGGGGTTGTGGCGACAACCAAAGCGGGCCTGGTCAGGCTGGCCGGGCCGGCAACGCGGCGCGTGGCGCGCAGCTTGGACAGGACAATCAGCCGGTCGCTCGATGCGGCAAAGGCCTCGCGCAGATCACGGCTGTCCGGCAAGGCCTCGGGGAAGACGCGCACCTCGGGCGCCGGGGCGACCACGCCGGCGGCAGCGTGAAAAAGCAGGATGTCCTCGGCCAGCGTTTCGGCGGCCCGAAACTCGTCCGTGACGATCACCCAGACCGGCGCCGGGTGTTCGCGGAGGAGCGAAGCCAGCACGAGGGCGCGCGCCGGCGGGCACACGCCGGTGAGTCGACTGCGGGAAATCGTGAACGCGAGGCCTGCCATCAAGGACAAGATGGAGAATTGGCGGAAGTCCGGCGACTCGCGACAAACAAATCGGACACTCGGGATCGGAGCCGAGGACAGGGGATGGAAAGCGAAAGGAAGAATGAAGGAGGAAGAGGGCCGAGGATGGATGACAGGAATCAGAACTCGGAATTCAAGCGGCAGAGGTCAGAGCGCGGAGGCGACACGCCCACGCCGTGGAGTTGTGAAGGCGGACGTCCGATCGAGCCTGCATAGAGTGCAGACGCCGCCCGCGGGGTTCCGCGGCATTGAGCGCGACGGCTCCGCGGCAGCGCCCGAAAACATGTCAACTAATAGTTGACATGTGCGTTGGCAACGAAGGGAAGGGAAGGGAGGGCGGGTTGCCGCCACCTCCGGAGGAATGGCCGCGGGCTCAGAGGCCGCGCCTGGCTGGCGGGGCGCTTCAGCAGTTCAATTCCTAACGGTCGAAGTACGCTCGATCGAATTGCCGGACCGCTCCCTCACGGCCCCCGGGTTCAGGAGATCAGGTCCGAGACGGCGCCGGCCTTCACCGCGGCCAGGGCGGTGCGGGCGGCCGATTCCTCGGCGAGCTTTTTCGAATGGCCCCAGCCGGCGCCCAGATTCCGGTCGTGGAGGTAGACGTTGACTTCATATTCGCGCTCATGTGGCGCACCGGCCGTGCGCGTAACTTCGTAGCGGAGGGCGCGATTGCCATGGCGGGGTTGGACGAGTTCCTGCAGGGCGCCCTTCGGGTTGTCCTCGCCCAGGAGGATGGCAAGGCGCCCGGTCAGCGGACCGTACCAATTGAGCACGACGGCGCGGACGGTGGGGAAATCGCTGTCGAGGAAGACGGCGCCGATGAGGGCCTCGAACGCGTCCTCAAGGATCGAGGCGCGCTGGCGGCCGCCGGTCTGCTCCTCGCTCAGGCCCAGGCGGAGGCTGGCGTCGAGGCCGAGATCCCGGGCGAGCAGGCTGAGAAAACGGCCGTTCGTGAGCGTGGCGCGGCGTTTGCTCAGCGCGCCTTCGCGCTGCTCCGGGTAGAGTTCGAACAGCGCCGCAGACAGGATGAGCTGGAGCACGGAATCCCCGAGGTATTCCAGCCGCTGGTTGCCTTCGCCCGCGCCGGGATGGTCCTGCAGGTAGGAGGTGTGGGTCAGGGCGGAGACGAGAAACGCCGGATCGCGGAATTTGTAGCCGAGCCGCTGCTGCAATTGCTCGAGTCGCGGGTGAGTGATCTCCATCGCAGAGGGGACGCTTCCTGTTAGACGCCAATTCCCCGGAAATGTCCAAACTTCAAATCGGGCGAGCGCCGGCGGTGGTCAGGAGCTCGCGCTGGCGTAGCGCCGGAGTCCCCGGTTGAAGACGAAGACCGCCAGCGCGAACCACGCGGCGCTGACGGCGAACAGCCAAAGGGCGTAGCGGGGCTGGAAGCCGTGGATGAGCATGCGGGCGGGCACATTGCTCACCACCACCGCGGGCAGCAGGTAAACGAGGAGGACATTGGCGGCGCCCCGGAAGGCCTCGCGTGGCAGCCGGGAGAAATCCACGACGGTGAAATAGCTGCCCTCGATACCCTCGGTCTTGATGATCCAGAACGTCGTCGAGGCGGTGAGGAGGAAAAGGCTGTAATGGATGACGAGCCCGCAGGCGACCAGGCCGAGGTAGACGAGCACGCCGAGGACACCTGGATGCAGGCCGAGGCGATGCGCGGCGTAGATGATCACACCGGCCGCCACGACGGTGTTCGCGAGGCCGTCGGGATCGAGCTTGCGGGTCGAGACCATGAAGAGCGGGCTGCCAGGCTGGGCGAGGTAGAAATCGAAATAGCCGGTGCGCACATTGCGGCCCATTTCGAACAGGTTGCTCCAGAAGAAGCCCATGAGCAGGCGCTGGATCAGCATGGAGGTGCCGACGAGCAGCAACATTTCGTACTTGCCCCAGCCGGCCACGGAGTCGGTGTGGCGGTAAATCACCTCGACCAGGAGCACATTGACGCTCATCCAGGCGAGCTCGACGGCCGACCAGAGGAAGAAATCGAAGCGAAACATCATGGTCCGCACCATGGAGTAGCGCAGGCAGGCGAGCCAGACGCGAAGGTATTGGCGGAGGGGCATGGTCGGGAACCTGGAATCTCGCCTCAGCCGCCGACGGCGGTGTGCTTGCGCAAGCCCGAGAGCCAGATGAAACGGGCGATGATCATGAAGACGACAACCCAGACGACTTGCAGCGCCAGCCCGCCCGCCACGGCGTCGGGCCCGAGGCGGCCGGTGAGGATGGCGGCGGGAAAGTACATCATGTAGTAAAAGGGGAGGAGCTGCGCGGCGTGGAAGAGCGAGGGCGGCAGCAGGTCGAGCGGAAAGATCTGGCCACTCAGCAGCGTCTCGGCGGCGTAGGAAAGGATGACGAATCCCTGGATCTCGAGAAACCAGAAGGCGAGCAGGCCGAAGCAGAAGGCGAGGGTGAACTGGATCAGCGCGGCCAGGACGAGGGCGGGCGCGCCCACCAGCAGGCGCCACGGTTCCGCCGGGAAGGTGAGCTGATGCCGGATCAGGGGATAGATCGCGACGAGCGGGATGAAGACGAGCACGCCGGAGACGGAGCGTGCGGCGACAAATACGGTGAATCGATAGACGTAATAATTGATCGGCTTGAGGAGGAACTGGTTGATCAGGCCGTTCCGGATGTCTTCGCCGATCTGGTAGTCCTCATTGAAAGCGCCGACGATGAACTGCAGCGCGATCAAAGCCGTGAAATAGGTGAAGGTCTGGCCGATGGAGTAGCCGCCGATCTGGGTGACGCCGGCGTAGGCGGCGCCCCAGAGGATGAAGACCACCGCCAGGCGGGCGAGGGAGAAGAAGCCGCGGATGAGAAAGTTCCAGCGGTACACCAGATTGCTCTGGAGGCCGACAAGGAAGACATGGCGGTACTTGGTCAGGGCGGACAGCATTGGAGAAGGCGGGCAGCGAGTAGTGAGTAGCGAGGAGTGGGCATGGCAAGCGGAGAAGGGGGCGAAGCGGGGGTCGGAAGACGGAGGGCAGCGACCGGTGGGTGGAGGCCCGAACTCCGCAGTGGAGAGCGGCGATCGCAACGCGCCCGCCAGCATCGCGGCGATCACAAGCGCGGCGCGGACGCCGCGCCGCTATCCGCCCAGCCCGAACCGGGTGATCACTTCCTTGGCCAGATTGCGATAGGCGGTGGCGCCCGGGTTGCTGGCGTCGTATTGGAAGATTGACTGGCCGAAACTCGGCGCCTCGCTCAGGCGGACGGTGCGCGGGATGACGGTCTCAAACAGCTTGTCGGGCAGGTTCTTCCTCACCTCGTCGACCACCTGCCGGGAGAGATTGGTGCGGACGTCGAACATCGTCATGACGATGCCGCCGATATCGAGGCTGCCGTTGATGCCGACCGTGTGGAGGCGCTCGACGACCTTGATGATCTGGCCGAGGCCCTCGAGCGCCATGTACTCGCATTGCAGGGCGATGAGGAGGTGGTCAGCGGCGGCGAGGCTGTTCATCGAGAGCAGGCCCAGGGCGGGCGGGCAGTCGATGATGACCGCCCGGTAGCCGCCCGAATCGCGCACGGGCTGGAGGGTCTGCCGGAGGCGCAGGAGGTAATTCTCCTGCTGGGCGAGTTCGATTTCGATCGCGGCGAGGTCGACTTCCGAGGGGATAATGGCGAGGCACTCGTAGGTGGAGGGCGTGATCATCTCGAGGGCGGTGCCCTCGCCATGGAGCGGACCGTAGAGGCTGCGGCCCTCGCGCTTTTCGAGGCCAAGCGCGCTGGTGGCATTGGCCTGCGGGTCGAGATCGACGAGCAGGGTGTGAATCTTCCGCTCGGCGAGCGCGGCGGCGAGATTGACGGCGGTGGTGGTCTTGCCGACGCCGCCCTTCTGATTGGCGATGGTGAATACCGTGGTGCCCATGCGCGGGATGGCCAATGACTAACGGCCAATCATCCGGGCGCAAGCGCGACGGCGGCGCGGGGTGCGGCGTGGCGCCGTCCGGAGGCGGGACTCGCGGCGGCCGCAGTCTACGGCACCGCCGGCCTCAGCACCGCCGGGCTGGACTCGATCGAGATGGTCGCGGGGGTCAATCCGGGGGAGCTCGCCGTCAGCCGGAGGGTGCCGTGCTGTTTGGACGACTGCACGATGATCTGCGCGAGGCCGTTAAAGACGCTGCGCTGCCAGTGCACCGGGGGCGGATCACCCGGTATTCGCAGCGTGACCCCCCGGCAAAGTCCACCATTCGGGCCCCAGTTGACGAGCGGCACGGCGATCGTGTTCTCGCCGGGATGGAGCAGCCCGGTCACATCGTAGAGCAAAGCGGCGCGGGGATCGCTGGCGCTGCCCACGCGCTGACCGTTCACGCACACGGAGCCGTCGCCGCTGATCCGGCCAAAGCGGAGCTCAACCGCCGGCGCGGCGAGTTCCGGCGCCGCGACTGTGAAGTGGGTGCGGAACACGGCCCGCGCGCCCAACTCCAGCGCGCCATTTTCGCCCCGCACGTCGGCTGGGTCCCAGCTTGAGTCGTCGAATTGCGCGGCCGTTTCCGGCAGATTGGCCGCATACGGATCGGGGATCCGCTTCCACCGCCAGCCGTCGATCGGCAGCGAGCGCACGGGCGCCTCCGCCACGAACACGTCGGGTTCGTGGCAGCTCGGATCGCCGTTGCCGACGCCGAGGATCCGGCCCGGTCCCTCGAGGGTGAAGCTGATGGCGTTTGCCGCCACCGGCACGACCCGGCCCTGCGGATCGGCCACCGAGACCGTGATCACGGCCAGATCCTCGCCGTCGGCCGCGATCACAGTACGGTCGGGCGCGAGCTGGACTGAGGCGGGCGCGCCGGTGGTCTCGCGCGCAGTCTCGGCCACCGCCCGTCCACCTTGGTAGCCGCGGGCGGACAGGGTGCCCGGTGCGTACGGCACCTTCCATTTCAGCTCGGAATTTCGGGGCATGACCTTCCGGCCGAGGCTCCGGCCGTTGAGGAACAGCTCGACCTCGTCGCAGTTGCTCAGGGCGCGCACATCGATGTCCTGGCCTTCCTGGCCGGCCCAGTTCCAGTGCGGCAGCAGGTGCAACACGGGCTGCGCGGTCCACCAGGACTGGTAGTACCAGTAGTTGTCCTTGGGGAAGCCGCAGGTATCGAGAATGCCGAAGTGGGAGTTGATGCACGGCCAGCCGTACGGGGTGGGCTCGCCACGATAGTCGAATCCGGTCCAGACGAATCCGCCGGAGAGCCAGGGGCGCGGCGCGAAGAAGCTCCACCATTGCTCGGCGGTATTCGACCACGTCTCGAAATTGTCGTCGTAGGCGCTGACGTAGCCGCGCGTCCGGTCGTTGGCGTAGATGCCGCGTGTGCCGGTCGTGCTGCCCTGCTCGCTGCCGACGTTGGGTTGCTGCGGATGCGCCGCGTGATAGGCGTCCATGCGGTCCACCCCGATCCGGTAGCTCCAGCCCCGCACCTCGATGATCTCGTTGATGCCGGGGAATTCATTGCCCGCCGTCGAATTGTAGGTCACCGGACGCGTCGGATCGAGGCGCTTGACCAGGGCCTGCATCGTGGCAGCCGTGCGCTTTCCGGAGGGGGTGCCCTGGACGGAAAATTCCTCGTTGGCGAGGGACCAGATCGCGACGCTCGGATGGTTGCGATCACGGCGCACCTGCTCCCCGAACCATTTCAGGTGCAGCGCATCGCTGCCGAGCAGCCGGTTCTCATCCATCACGAGCATTCCCAGGCGGTCGCAGGCTTCGAGCAGCTCCGGCGTGGGCGAATTATGTGCGGTGCGGTAGGCGTTCGTGCCCATTTCCTTCAACTTCGCGATGCGGAAATACTGCAGGCGATCCGGCAGCGCAGCACCGACACCGGCGTGATCCTGGTGGTTGCAGGTGCCCTTGAGCAAGTAGGGCGCGCCGTTGAGCAGGAAGCCCCGGTTGGCGTCGAAGCCGACCGTGCGGATCCCGAACGCGGTCTCGACCCGATCGACGACCTGGCCGCCGCTCGCGACGGTCGTGGCGAGGTGATAGAGCCGGGGTGTCTCGGGCGACCAGAGCACGGGCGATTCCACCTTGGCGGTCTGGTCGACTTCGAGGGTCGTGGCGCCGGCGACGGAGGCGGATTGCGCGGCGCTGGCCACCACCTGCCCATCGGGAGCGGAGACCTCCCACGTTACGGTGGCGTCGGCCGGAGCGCTGCCGGCGTTGAGCAGCGTGGCCTGGAGGTGAAGCTCGGCCGGCCCCGCCGGCACGTTGTCCTTGAAACGGCTGTACACGAATACGCCGTCAGGGGCGAGGGCGAGGGGCGCCGTCTTCACCAGCCAGACATGGCGGTAGATGCCCGCCCCTTCGTAGAACCAGCCTTCCGACTGTGAGGCGTCGACGCGCACCGCGACGACGTTCTTGCCGCCGCAATTCGCGACATCGGTGATGTCGTAGCGAAAGCTGCTGTAGCCGCTCTCGTGGTGGCCGACGAACCATCCGTTGACAAAGACGGTGGTATCGCGAAACACGCCGTCGAACTCCAGCCAGAGCCGCCTTCCGGCATCCGCCGCGGGCAGCTCGAAGGCGCGCCGGTACCAGCCGATGCTGTTTTGAGGAAATCCCTCGCCGAGGGCCTTGAAGCCGTGCGAACCGTCGGCGGCGGGATCGAAGGGCAGCTCGACGGCCCAATCGTGCGGCAGGTCGATCCGGCGCCACGTCGCGTCGCTGTAGGCCACCCCGGCGGGGCCGAGGCCGGCGCCCGCCTTGGCCAGGTTCTGCCCGCTGCCCCATTCGTTGCCGAGGTGGAACCGCCAGCCGAAATCGAGCAGGAGCCGCTCGCGGGGGGCGGAATCCAATGCAAGCCCGGAGCTGGCAAGGAAGGTCCAGGCCAGCGCCGACAGAAGTCCGCGGACGCTACGGTGTGTTGTCTTCATGTTTCCCTTGAAAGTTCGATTCAGATTCTCGCCGACGGACGGCGCCGTCATCGCTTAGGCCAGCGTGGACGATTCCGGGGCGGCGCGCCATCGGCAAAAGCGGCGTATTCGAGGCTGACCATCGCTGGCGCCGGCGGCTGGTGACATGCCACCAATCATCTCATCCAACGTTTCCGGCGCCGGGAGGATTCGCCGGCTGGTCGTTCACATGAATCTCGAACACGCAGCGTTTGCCGCCGCGCAGAACGGATTCCTTCAACTCCACCCGGACGTTCCTCTGCAACAACGTTTCCCAAGTGTGCTGCTGCCAGCCGAGGGAGCACTGGCAGGCCAAGGCTGGCGTATGGTGAAGGCGGCTGATCAGAGGGCAGAAGCAGTCGGTGCGTTCATCGGACGCCATCGTGATCACGCCCTTTTCCCAATCAAAGGCGATGTTGTCTCCGGAAACGCTCTGTTTGACCGCCCGTGCGTAGCCTTCGAGATCGCCGCGGAACTTCTTGAGCGTGTCATCGCCAAACGCCGAGCAACCGGTGCCCAGCTCGAGCAGAGTCGCATTCAGGGTCTCGGCGTCCACCCGGCGGGAGAGGATTTCCAGCAGCCGGGCATAGCGCTTCTTGACGAAAGGCAGCCGCCAGTCTTCCGGATGGGCGGTCTCGGCCGCGGCCAAGGGAGCCGGCCCCGACAGGCCAATGGCCGCACAGGCGCACACGCCGGCCGCGCTGCTCTGGAGGAATTGCTTTCGGTTCATCGCACAGGCGCCGGTCGATGCCGCGACCGGGTCGTCGCTTGGGAGCGGGCGGGCGACGACCGGCGGTCAGGGTTGACCGAAGGGCTCGGACCTTTTTATATCCCAACCGCGCCGGGATTGCCATGGGCGAAAACCCGAATTACCTTCGCGAAATCCACTCCTTGGGGCCAGGAACGCGGGAGTGGCTGGTCAGCCACCAGCAGGCGCCCGGCCTGGGGGCGACGCCGATCAGCTTCGCCGGCTTCACGGAGGCGCGCAAGGGCTACGAGTTCGTGCGTCACGATCCCGCCTTCAGCGTGATCCTGGCAACCACCGCGGGCGAGGGGGAGGTCCTGCTGAATGGCGCCTGGGCGCGTTGCGCGGCCGGACAAGCCTACGTGATGGCTCCACGCGCGCTGAGCGCCTACCACCTCCGGCCGGGGCGCCGGTGGCGGCTGCACTGGGTGATCTATCCGGAGTCGGTCAAGCTGCCGGCCGTGACGGCGGGCCAGCCGCCGCGTCTCGTGCCGGTCACGACGCCGGGCTTCCATCTCGCGGTCGAAGGGCTGTGCTATGAAAACGCGGGCAAGGGGGACCAGGCCGTCGTCGGCTTCTGGGCCACGATCGTTCACCGCATGGCCCTGCGGATTCTGGAATCAGGCGAGGGCGACGGGAGGCTGGACCGGCTTTGGCTCACGATCGGCGAAAACATCGGGGGCGCGTGGGACCTGCAGCGCATGGCCCGCTGCGCCGGCATGAGCCCGGAATCGCTGCGCCGCCAGTGCCTGCGCCATTGCGGCCGGCCCCCGCTCGCGCACCTGACCCATTTGCGGATGCTCTTCGCGGCCGATCTGCTCTCGTGCACGCGGGAGAAGATCGCGGCGATTGCCGCGCAGGCCGGCTATGGCGATGCCTTCGCCTTCAGCAACGCCTTCAAGCGCGAGATGAACATGCCGCCGTCGCGTTACCGCGCGCGCCAGAGCCGGGGAGGCTGAGTCGCCGCCCGGCTGCAGGAGGGGAGGAGGCCGCGTGCCCCGGGAACGTTGGTGCGGCGCCGCTCGGCGGCTCAGGCGTCCGTCGCGGCGGTGTCGCCCTTGCGCTCGGCGCGCGCCGCCTTGCGGCGATCGGTGAGGCCGAGGATGCGCTTGCGCAGGCGGAGCGACTTGGGCGTGGCCTCCACGAATTCGTCCGCGGCGATGTACTCGATGGCCTTCTCGATCGAAAGCCGGATCGGCGGCGAGAGTTGGGTGGTCACGCCTTCGCCCTGCGAGCGAACATTGGTGAGCCGCTTGGCCCGGGCGGCATTGACGGGAATGTCCTCCTTGCGCGGACTTTCGCCGACCAGCATGCCCTCGTAGACCTGCTCGCCGGCGCCGATGAAGAGCTTGCCGCGCTCCTGGATGCTGACGAGCGCGTAGGCCTTGGACTCGCCGCCTTCGGTCGCGACCAACGTGCCGGTCAGCCGCGTGAGCACGTCGCCCGCCCAAGGCAGGTACTCCTTGAACAGATGGGTCATCACGCCGCGGCCGCTGGTGGAGTTCATGAGGTCGGTTTCCAGGCCGATCAGGCCACGCGTCGGGGCCACCGCCTCGATGGTGGTCCCCAGCGGATGCTTGTGCATCCCGGTGATCTGCGCCTTGCGGTTGGCCAGCATCTCCATGACCACGCCGAGGCAGTCCTCGGGAATCTCAACCCAGAGCGACTCGAAGGGCTCCAGCATCCGGCCGTGCTCGGTCTTGGTGATGACGGTCGGGCGGGAGACCAGCATCTCGAATCCTTCGCGCCGCATCTGCTCGACCAGGATGGCGATTTGCATCGAGCCGCGGGCTTTCAGATTGAAGACACCCGCCGTGTCGGTGTCCGAGACCTTGATGGAGATGTTGGACTTCATCTCCCGGAACAGGCGGTCGCGGAGCTGGCGCGAGGTGACGTATTTGCCTTCGCGGCCGGCCAGAGGACCATCGTTGATGCAGAACTGCATCTCGATGGTCGGGGGGTCGATCGCGGTGAAGGGCAGGGCATGGGCGTTCTCGTCGGCGGCGATGGTGTCGCCAATGTCGATGTCCTCGAAACCGGACAGGCCGACGATGTTGCCGGCCACGCCGACGGCGGACTCGCTGGTCTGGATGCCGGAGAACTCCACCACCTTGGTGATCTTGCAGCGGATGCGCTCGCCGCCCTGGTTGCGGATGATGTACACGGTGTCGCCGGTCACGATCTGGCCGGAGAGAACCTTGCCGATCGCGATCCGGCCGACGTAGTCGCTCCAGTCGATGTTGGAGACCAGCATGCGGAAGGGGTCGTCGGGCTTGGCGAACGGAGGCGGGATGTGCTCGAGGATCGTTTCGAAGAGCGGCGTCATGTCGCTGCCCTTTTCGCCCGGGTGGCGCACCATGTAGCCGTCGCGACCGCTGCCAAAGACGACCGGGGCATTGAACTGCTCCTCGTTGGCGTTCAATTCGAGCAGGAGTTCGAGTACCTTTTCGTAAGTACCGGCCGGATCGGAGTTTTCGCGATCGATCTTGTTGACGACAATGATGACTTTGAGGCCGTGTTGCAGCGCCTTGCGCAGCACGAAACGGGTCTGCGCCTGCGGCCCGTCGTAGGCATCGACCAGCAGGAGCACCCCGTCGACCATCTTCAGCGAGCGCTCCACCTCCCCGCCAAAGTCGGCGTGGCCGGGGGTGTCGACGAGATTGATGGTCTTGCCGCGCCAGTGAATGGAAGCGTTCTTGGCGCGAATGGTGATGCCCTTTTCGCGCTCGAGATCCATGGTGTCCATGGCGCGCTCCTCCACCTGCTGATTGGCGCGGTAGACGCCGCCCTCCTTGAGCAGTTCGTCGACCAGGGTGGTCTTGCCGTGGTCGACGTGGGCGATAATGGCGATATTGCGGATGTTGTAGTTCATGCCGGCGGCGGCGAAAAAAGGAACAACGGTGCGACCGGGCGGCTGGGAAGGCAAGGAGGAAGGCCCGCCCCCGGGGGTGACCGCCACCGAAGTCCGTCTCCGGCTGGCGTGCGGCCGACGCGGGAGAGAAGCAGTGGCCCGCCGGATCCCGCGCCTTCCGTCAGGCCGGGTGGCCGCTGAGCATGTCGATCTCCCTGTCGGTGATCCTCCGGAAGGAGTAGCGGTAGCCGTAGTACAGGGCGAGCCCGTAGAAGAGCACGTCGATCGGGGAGAATGTGGCGGTCAGCAACTGGAGGGCGACGGCGGGCGTGATGCGCGACAGCACGTGGAAGTACGCCATCGATTCGTGCTGGGCCACGAACGCGCATATCATGAGGACGTTGCCCAGCAGGCAACCGAACAGGGACAATCCCGCACCGAGATAGCCAAACGATTTGTCGAAACTTCGCCCGGCACGGCGGACGGAGAACCCGACCAGGAAGCCAACGCCGACCGCCATCCAGCCGATCTGACGTTCAATGGCGTAACTGATGGCCGCCCAAACGGCCGCGCCCGCCAGGGCCGCGCCCAGTCCCGCGGCGACGGCCGCCGACAGATTCTGCTGGCGACGCGCCTCGAGAAGGAACTCTTGGATTCTCTCCGGGCTGACCGGGTCGGCATTGGGAGCAGCCGGTGGGGTGGCCGGGCCGCCCGGGGGAGTTGGCGGGGTACTCATGGTGAATGGGATGGGGCCGGAATGAGCCAAGGTGAAAGCCAATCATTTGCCAATCGCGAAAACGGCGCGCTCCCGCCGCCAGAAAACAAGAGGCCCCGGAACCTTTCGGTTCCGGGGCCAAACTTGGGGGTGGGAGCTCGCCACGCTCTCTTCCCGGTCGCACACATTTGGCGCTCTCGCTTTCGCGGGCCGTGTGCTCCCCGACGCCACTCTTCGCGGCATGCGAAGGTTTCAGTCTCATGGCGGGACCGTCCCGGCCGTTACCAGCCGGAATCTATCGAGTGAGGCCTCTACGCCCGGTTCGGCCACCGCTTGCCAGCGGCAGTCACGCCGGACGGGGTGCAGACACGCCTGCAACTTGCGTCGCTCGCGTCGGCACCGTTACCACAGGGTCGGCCCCGGCTTGTGGCCGGGCGTTAGCCCCATGTTACGGGTCTGACCTCTTAACTCTCAGGCTGCATTTCGCATCGCAGTTGGGTGACGTGGTTTTTCACGCCGCCCCACGGAAGGAGGTTTTCCGAGCTTTGCCAGGCCCGGTCGCTCCCCGAAACTTCGTGCCCTTTGCGCGCCCCGCCCTTGCCGGGTAGGGGCCTTTTTGGCGGGGTGGTCCCGCCAGAACACGCCTTTTCGTGCTGGTCTGCGCAGTAGCAGCCATATCCCTCTGGGGAAACTGCGTGGACGGACGGATCGAAACTCTCCGCTCGCCTCACTCGGCTCGGGCGCGGTTTCTAATCGCGCCTTGCCGCACAGCTCCTGAGTCGTATCACTGAGCGGTTACGACACCGTTCAGAGGAGCTGGTGACATATGCCTGCCGCCCGCGATTGCTCGCAGTCAGAGGGGAAGCCTGAACCAGCTTCAGTTTTCCTTTCCCCGGTCGCCCGGGATTATCCCAGCCGCGCTCTCCGTGGGTTTTTCATGCCCGCGGCACTGCGACTGTTCCATCAAAGAACGTGAGCAAGCTGGTGTGGTGCGCAGACGTTGTCACGACATTGTTTTTCACAAGTTGTTAACAATCCCGGACGGTGAACAACTTGGCAGCAATCTTGTGCACCGGTTATTCGCCATGTTCCAAGGAACAGATTCAACGTGACTTACGCAGTCGGCCGGCCGGACCGAGTTGCTGACCGGCCGAGGTTTCTTCCCTGCTTCAAACATGTCTCCTCGCGAGCTACCGATCTACGAACTCGAAACTGCGATCATCGAACGCGTGCAGGCGCAGGGCCGGCTCATCGTGCAAGCGCCGACGGGCTCCGGCAAGTCGACGCAATTGCCGCAGATGCTGCTGCGGCATGGATTGCTGAGCGGCGGGCAGGTCGTTGTGCTGCAGCCGCGGCGATTGGCGACCCGCCTGCTTGCAAAGCGTGTCGCCGATGAGATCGGCGAGCCGCTGGGCGGGACGGTCGGATATCAGATCCGGCTCGACTCGCGCGTCTCGGAAGCCACGCGCATCCGTTTCGTGACCGAGGGAATTCTGCTGCGACAGATGTCGTTCGATCCGGCGCTGCGCGGGGTGAGTACGCTGGTGTTCGACGAGTTTCATGAGCGGCATCTCTACGGCGACATCAGCCTCGCGCGGGCACGGCAGCTCCAGCAGTCGGTGAGGCCAGACCTGAGAATCATCGTCATGTCCGCCACGCTCGAGGCCCGCGGACTCCGGGACTACCTCGCGCCCTGCGACGTGCTCGCGTCGCAGGGCCGGGTATTTCCGGTGCAGATCGAGTACCTGCCGCGGGCCGTCGACTTCGACCGCGAGCCCGCGTGGGAGGTGGCGGCCCGTGCCTGCGCCCAGGTGGCGGCGCGGACTCCGGGCGATCTGCTCGTGTTCATGCCCGGCGCCTACGAGATCAGCCGGACGGTGCAGGCGGTGCAGGGCGAGAAGGCGTTGCGCGATTTCATCGTGCTGCCGCTCCACGGCGAACTGCCCGCCGATGCCCAGGATCGCGCCGTGGCGCGCTACGACACCCGGAAGATCATCGTCTCGACCAACGTCGCGGAGACCTCGCTGACCATCGACGGGATCACGGCGGTGGTTGACAGCGGGCTGGCGCGCCTGGCGCGCTACGATCCGCACCGGGGCATCAACACCCTGTTGATCGAGAAGATCAGCGCCGCCTCGGCTGACCAGCGCGCGGGCCGGGCCGGCCGGACCGCGCCCGGCCTGTGCGCGCGATTGTGGACCGATCGGGAGCAGGCAAAGCGTCCGGCCCACGAATTACCGGAGGTCAAGCGGCTCGATCTGGCGGACGTGGTGCTGACGCTGAAGGCGGCGGGCATCGATGATCTGCACGGCTTTCCCTGGTTGGAAATGCCAGATCCGAAATCGCTGCAGCGGGCGGAGGCGCTGCTGCGGGACCTGGGCGCTCTGACCGATGGGGACGCGACGCCTCCGTCGCGTGTTGCCGGCGACGAGGGCGTCGCCGCTCCAAGCCATGCGCGCATCACGGAGCTCGGCCGGAAGATGCTGCGCTTTCCCGTGCACCCGCGGTACGCGCGCATGTTTCTCGCGGCGCAGGAGTACGGGTGCGTGCGCCCGGTGGCCCTGATGGCCGCGCTGACGCAGGGGCGCAACTTTCTCTTGCGCGGAGTCGGCCGCGAGGTGGAGGAACGGCGGGCGGAGATTCTCGGCGAGGAGCACGAGTCGGATTTCTTCCTGCTGATGCGGGCCTGGCGGTATGCGGACCGGGCGAATTATTCGGTCGAAGCCTGCCGCCGTCTTGGTCTCCACGCCCAGGCGGCCCGGCAGGTGGGACCGCTGTTCCAGCAGTTTTTGGAGATCGCCGCCGGGGAGGGGCTGGAGGTGAGCGAGCGGCGGGTCGACGGCACCCAGGTGCGGAAGTGTGTGCTGGCAGGATTTTCTGACCACGTGGCGCGGCGGCTGGATCGTGGCACCCTGCGGTGCGAGCTGGTGCACGGACGGCGCGGCCAGCTCGCGCGCGAGAGCGGGGTCCAAAGCGCGCCGCTCCTCGTGGCGGCGGAGGTGAACGAGATCGAGGCGCGCGGGGAAGTCGCGGTGCTGCTGGGTTTGGCCACCGCCGTGGAGGAGGCCTGGCTGCGGGAGCTGTTTCCGGGCGACGCCCACGATGCGACCGGGGTCGTCTATGACACGGTGAGCCGGCGCATCGTGGTCCGCCAGGAGCGGCGCTTTCGCGACCTGGTGCTGGAGAGCAAACCAACGGCGGATCCGCCCCCAGAACGCGAGGCGGCCGCCCTGCTGGCCCAAGAGGTGCTGGCCGGGCGCATTACGCTGACGGAATGGACGGAGGCGGTGGAGCAGTGGATCACCCGCGTCAACTGCCTCGCCCAGTGGTTTCCGGAGCTGGCAGTGGCGCCCATCGTCGAGACGGACCGCGGGCCCCTGCTTGAACGGGTCTGCCTGGGCGCCTTTGGCGCCAGGGAGCTCAAAGACCGGCCGGTAATGCCGGCGCTGCGCGAGCGGCTGTCACCGGCGCAGCTGGCCGCACTCGAAGAGTATCTGCCCGAGCGCATCGTCATGGCGAACGGCCGGCGATCGCATGTGCGCTATTCGACCGAGGGGCCGCCGGTGCTATCCGCCCGCATCCAGGAGCTGTTCGGCGTGAAGGGGAAGTTCGCGCTTGGCCGCGGACGCGTACCGGTGACGATCGAGGTGCTGGCTCCCAACCAGCGTCCGATCCAGGTCACCGACGACCTGAGCGCATTCTGGCGTGATGTCTATCCGAAGGTGAAGACGGAGCTGTCGCGGAAATATCCGCGCCACGAGTGGCGCTGAAGGAATCGAGGGAAGAGAACCAAAGGACCTGAGGGACAAGAAGAACGACCGCCACGCGGCTGGGGCCACAATATCAGGGTTCGACACTCGAACGATGGCGGATCGCAATCCGGGCGCGGGTCATGCGCTCGCGCAGGCCGCCTTCCTGGAGGAAATCCCGCTCGAGGCGATGAAGTTGCCGGTCGAGAAGGTAGCAGGTCACCTTAATCAAGCCGACAATAACGTTGGCGCAGATCGCGGGATCGGGATGCTCAATTCCTTTGCGGAACGTGGCGTAGTTTGCGCCTGGCCGGCGGTTCAAGGTGCGCAGTCGGCGGACACACGGGTCGTTGGGCCCCCATTCGCCCAAATGCCGCACGCGGAGGAAGTCGCGGTAGTCCTCCAGGAGTTCTTCGAGGCTGGCCCGCGCGACGTTCGTCAGCTTGATCTCGGTTTCCTTGGAAGTGCCGCTGGCCTGACTGCCTTCGACAATGTTCTGTTTGCCGCTGCGGGCGGCCTGGACCATCTGATCGTGGGTGCGGCTTCGCTTGTCGACGTAGCGGTCGCAGAAGAAGACGGTAGCCTAAAAGACGATCACGGCCTTCTGGTAGGCAAGGAGGTGCCGGTAGCCGCCGTGGGGCGGGATGAAACCGGGAGATGATGGCATGGGGGAAAGGTGGCGGACACTCGGAGAGCTGAAAGGGACTGAAGCAACCCGAGGGACCAAAGGGACGAGAGCCGAAGAACCGGCGACCGGGTCCCTGCTGTCCTTTAGGTTCTTTGGGTCCCTCGATCAAGAGTATTTTCTGTAATATAGAAATGATCCGACACTGCCCGCCGGTGACTTCTTTCCCTTCACCCGCCCGCTCTCAACCCCGCCGCTTCCGACCGTTCTTGGGCTCGATGTTGAGATAGGTCTTGGCCAACATCTGCGACTCGTAGAACTCGAGCCAGCGGACGCCCTCGCGGGGCTTGACGAGGTCCTTGCGCGTGGCGTGGTCGACCTGCTGCTTCATCCGGCGGCACAGCTCCTCCTGTTTGTACTGCACACCCTCGATGACATCGGCGGTGCGGCTGCCGGCCAGAGCCTCCTCGATATAGAAGCCGTTGGGCTCGTCCTCCTCCAGGAAGACGTGAATCTCGTTGACGCGGCCGAACAGGTTGTGCAGGTCGCCCATGATGTCCTGGTAGGCGCCAGTGAAAAAGATGCCGAGGTAGTAGGGCTTGGTGTTGAGCGGGTGGAGGGTGACGTATTCCTTCACGTCCTGCAGGTCGATGAAGTTGCCGATCTTGCCGTCCGAGTCGCAGGTGATGTCGACGAGAATGGCGTTGACCGAAGGCCGCTCGTTGAGGCGGTGCAGCGGGGCGATGGGGAAGAGCTGTTTGAGCGCCCAGTGGTCGAGCAGCGACTGGAAGACGGAGAAATTGCAGACGTACTGGTCGGCGAGGTGTTTCTTCAGGTCGTGCAACTCCTCGGGCTGATAGCCCTTCTTGGTGCCTTCCTTGTCGATCTGCTCGCAGATCTGCCAGAAGATCGACTCGGCGGCGGCGCGGTTTTCGATGTCCAGGTACCCCAGGTTGAAGAGCGAGATGGCTTCCTCCTTCTTCTGGATGGCGTCGTGGTAGCGCTCGAGGCGGCCGAGGCGCGCCTTGTTCTTGAGCAGGACCTCCAGGTCGGTGACGACCTTGTGTTTGACCTCGGGCTGGTGCTGCTGGCCAAGGGATTCGCGTTTATTGATGCGCTCGAACACCTCGACCACGAGCATGGAATGCTGCGCCACGACGGCGCGGCCGCTCTCGCTGACGATGTCGGGCTCCGGAACACCGGCCCCGCGGCAGATTTCACGGATGTTAAAGACCACGTCGCGGGCGTATTCCTCCAGCGAGTAATTCATCGACGACTCGAAGTTGGTGCGCGAACCGTCGTAGTCGATGCCCAGGCCGCCCCCGACGTCGAGATAGCCCATGGGGAAGCCCATCTTGGCGAGCTGGCAGTAGAAGCGAGTGGCCTCGATGACGGCGTTCTTGATCGTGATGATGTTCGGCACCTGCGAACCGATGTGGAAGTGCACGAGGCGCAGGCACTGGCCGAGCCGCGTCTGCCGGAGCTTCTCGATGGCAAAAAGGATCTCGGCGGTATTCAGGCCGAACTTGGCGTTGTCGCCGGTGGACAGGGCCCACTTGCCCTCGCCGCGGGTCAGCAGCTTGGCGCGCAGCCCGATCATTGGTTTCACGCCCGTCTCGGCGGAGATGCGGATGATCTGGTCGAGCTCGGACAGCTGCTCGACAACGATGATGACGCGCTTGCCGAGCTTGCGGCCCAGCAGGGCAAGCCGGATGTAATCGTCGTCCTTATAGCCGTTGCAGATGATGATGCGCTGGTTGCCCTCGTGCATCGCAAGGGCGATCATGAGTTCGGGCTTGGAGCCGGCCTCGAGCCCATAGTTGTGATCTTTGCCGGCGGCGAGGATCTCCTCGACGACCTCCCGCAGCTGATTGACCTTGATGGGGAAGACGCCGCGGTAGCTGCCCTTGTAGCCCTCCTCCTTGATGGCGCGCTCGAAGACTTCGTTGAGCTGGATGACGCGGTGGCGCAGCAGGTCCTGGAAGCGGATGACCATCGGCGCCTTCAGGCCCATGCCCAGCGCCTCGTGCACCACGTCCATGATCCGGATGTTCCGGCCGTCGGTCAGCGGCTGCACCTGGATGAAGCCCTCGCTGTCGACCGTGAAATGGCCGGAGCCCCAGCGCTTGAAGCCGTAGTGCTCCTCCGATTGCGCAGCGGTCCAGGCAGATGAAGACTTGCTTTTCAATTCTCTGAGGGTGACTGGGCCGATCCCGCTCTGGGCTTGCTTTTTGGAAGGGGGCTGGAGTTAATCCGCGTTTCTTTTCCGAAAAACCCGCACAAGCAATGATTAAAATGTTCACCCATGCCGTGCTGGCGCCCTGGGCCCAGCAAACCGCGCCCGCGCCGGCCAGCCCGGCCCAGGGAAGCGGCCTCATGATGATCCTGTTTTACGGTTTGCTGCTGGCAGGCATGTACTTCCTGTTGATCGCCCCCCAGCGGAAGAAACAGAAGGAGCAGCAGAAGATGATCGGCGCGCTGGCGGCCGGCGACGAAGTTCTCCTGGCCGGCGGCATCTATGGCGAGATCACCAGTGTGCGCCCCGACCGCCTGATCGTGCGCATCGGCGACAATACCAAGGTCGAGGTGGAAAAGGGATTCATCCATACGGTGGTGCGGAAGTCGGGAGAGGCGGCCGGCGGCAAGAAATGATTCCCCGAGTGACCCCCAACGGCGCGGTCGGGAGGAGGGAGGGCAGGGCGGGCGCAGGCGCCCGGCAGCTGGATTTAACCAAATCACCCAATGGCCCGACATAACCTATGGATGCTGCTGCTCACGCTGGCAGTGATCGGCTGGTCGATCGCGGAGTTGCTCCCGCTGAAGGACCGGCCCTTTGACCAGTATATCCGATCGGAGGCGAAGGCGAATCCCTCCGAGTTTGCCGCGCTCATGAAGCAGGCGGACGCGCGGGTCGCCGCGCAGCAGTCCCCCACCGTCTTCGTGGCGCTCAAGCAGATCGGGAAGGAGCAGAAGCTGGATCTCTCCCGGTTCTTCCCGCAGATCCGGCTGGAGGCTTCGCTCCGGAACGTCGAGCGGCGCAACAGCATCCTGCTCGATGAACTGTTGAAGCGCTCCAAGGGACGCCTGCAGCTCGGCCTCGATTTGAAGGGAGGCGTCGCCTTCACGCTCGAGGTGGCCGGGCACGCCGCCGGCACCTCGGCCCGCGACAGCGAGCAGAAGCTCACGAAGGCGATCGAGATCATCTCGGCTCGCATCAACAGCCTGGGGGTGGCGGAGCCGATCGTCCGGCCCGTCGGCAACAACCGCATCGACGTCGAACTCGCCGGGGTGACCACCAAGGACAATCCGGAAATCGTCTCGAGCCTCAAGAAGCCGGCCCGCCTCGATTTCCGCCTCGTATATCGCGGCGGCACGCCGGAAACGATTCCGGCCGCCGAGGCTCCGCCGGGCTACGAACCGATGACCCTCGAGCAGGAGGGGCGCAACGGGGAGATCCGCACGAGTGAACTCTACATCAAGCGGATTCCCGAGATGACGGGCGAGGCCCTGAGCGATGCCTACGCCACGATGGACGAATTCGGCCGCTTCAAGATTCTCCTCCGTTTCACCAAGGATGGCGCCAAGCGCTTTGCGGATGTCACCCGCGGCATTGCCGAGGAGAATAAACGCTACGGGCAGCTGGGTCAGCTCGCGATCATCCTCGACGGCAAGCTGTATTCGGCGCCCACCGTACGGGAGGAGATTCCCAGCGGCAGCGCGGAAATCACCGGATCGTTCACGCAGCGCGAGGCGATTGAGCTCGCCAATGTCCTCAACAACCCCCTCGACCTGCCCCTGGACATCAAGGAAAAATACGAGGTCGGTCCCTCGCTGGCACAGGACGCCATCGACAGCGGATGGAAGGCGTCGATTGTTGGCGCCGCGCTCGTGGCGATCTTCATGATCGGGTACTATACGACGGCCGGCGTGATCGCGGTCACCAGCGTGGCCGTCAACGTCCTCGGAATTCTCGGCGTGCTTTCGAGCCTCGGGGCGACGATGAGCATGCCGGGCATCGCCGGCATCGTGCTGACGATCGGCATGGCCGTCGACGCGCACATCCTGATCTTCGAGCGGATGCGCGAGGAGCTCGCCCTCGGCAAGACGCTCACCGCCGCATTCCATGCCGGGCATGAGAAGGCCTTCACCACCATTGTCGACGCGAACCTCACAACGCTCATCAGCTCCGTGCTGATGATCATCTTTGGCACCGGTCCGGTGAAGGGATTCGGCATTACCCTCACGATCGGCATCTTCTCCACGATGTTCACGGCGCTGATCGTCAGCCGGATGCTGCTGGAGATGGGGATTCAGTCCCAGGTGCTGAAGCGAATCATCATGTTGAGCTTTCTGAAACCGCCCCGGATGGATTTCGTGAAATGGGGCTGGACCCTGTTCCGGGTCTCCTGGTTGATCGTGGTGGTCGGCATCGTGGCGGTGGGGATTCGCGGCCGCGCGATTTACGGCATCGACTTCGCGGGGGGCGACGAAGTCACTCTGACCTTCAGCCAGCATATCGAGGCTGGCCAGCTGCGCGCGGCGCTGGAAAAGGCGAAGGTGGGTGAAGTGAATCCGCTTTACCAGAGCGACCTGAGCGGCGGCAGCGAAGTGCTGAAGGTGCAGACCGCGACCGGCCGGGGCGACGCGGCCGTCGCTGCCCTGACGACGGCGTTTCCGCAGGCGAAATTCACCGTGGCGGGGACCAACACGATCGGCCCGGCCATCGGCAAGGAGATCCAGTGGAACGCCTTCATGGCGATCGGTCTTTCGATCATCGGCATTATGCTCTACGTAGCGTTCCGCTTCGAGATGGGCTACGGCATCGGCGCGGTCGTCTCGACCATCCACGACGTGCTGATGACGATCGGCATTTTCGTGCTGTCCGGACGGCAGTTCAATGCGTCGATGGTGGGCGCAATCCTGCTGATCGTCGGCTATTCGATCAACGACACGATCGTCGTGTTCGACCGGATTCGGGAGGAGCTGAAGGTCAATCCGAATGGAACCCTGCGTGACATCATCAACCTGGCCACCAACCGGGTTTTCAACCGGTCGATCCTGACGAGCTTGACCACCTTTCTCGCGGCGATGTCGCTTTACCTCTTCGGCGGCGGCGTGATCAACGATCTCGCCTTTACCTTCCTCATCGGCATCATCACCGGGACCGGTTCTTCGATCTACATCGCCAGTCCGATCTTCTATTGGTGGCACAAGGGCGACCGGAAACACGTTGAGGCGCATCACGACATCGCGCCGAAATACGAGTGGACGGGATCGAGCAAGGCCTCCCAATAAGCCTGCTGGGCTGATCGGCGTGCGCGGGGCGCGCGCTCTAGACCGCCGCGCCGGCCGCCGCCCGCCTCGGAGTCGCCATGCGCTGGATTCACACACCGTTGCCCGCCGCCGAGGTGGCGGCATTCAGCCGCCAGTTGGGCGTCAGTCCCGTGCTGGCGGAATTGCTCCGGCGCAACGGCCTCCGCGAGCCGGAGGCCGCCGCGCGGTTCCTGCGGCCTGCGCTCGCAGAGCTGCAGGATCCGTTCTTACTGGTGAATCTCGATGCCGCCGTGGCCCGGCTCAAGCAGGCGATCGCCCGCCGCGAGGTGGTGGTCGTCTTGGGCGATTATGATGTCGACGGCGTGGGCAGCACGGTGCTGCTCGTGAGCATCCTGCGGCGGTTTGGCCTGGATCCGCGCTTCGTGGTTCCGCTGCGCCTGGAGGAGGGGTACGGCCTTAGCCGCGGAGCCATCGACCGCGCGCTGGAAGCCGGCCGGCCGGATCTGTTCGTCGCGCTCGACTGCGGCACGAATTCGCACGACGAGCTGGCCTACCTCCAGGCCCAGGGCGTGGATGCGATCGTGATCGATCACCACCGTTCAAAAGACAAACCGCTGGGCGGGGGGATCCTGGTCAACCCGCATGTGCACGCCGGTCCGGAGGACGCCCCTTGGCGGAATCTCTGCACGGTCGGTTTGGTGTTCAAGCTCGTGCACGGCCTGCTCAAGCAGCTCCGCGCCGACAACCACCCGGTGGCCTATCGGATCAAGCTGAAGGAGTACCTCGATTTGGTGGCGATGGGCACGGTCGCCGATCTCGTCCCGCTGGTCGGGGAAAACCGGATTCTCTCCTACCATGGCCTGCGCATCCTCCAGGAAACGCAGCGGCGGGGCCTCCGCGCGCTGATGGACGTCTCGGGGCTGCGGCCCGGCCAGGAAATCCAACCGGTCGACATTTCCTTCCGTCTCGGGCCACGCATCAACGCCAGCGGCCGCCTGGCGGATGCCGCCCTGTCGGTTGAACTCATGTTGAGCGACGATGCGGCGTTCTGCACGGAGGCGGCTCATCGGCTCGATGATTTCAATCGCGAACGCCAGGAGATCGAGCGGCAGATCACCGAGGCGGCCGAACGCGTGGTGGAAGCGCATTACGGCGAGGCGCATGGTCTCGTGCTGTTCGACGAGGCCTGGCATCCCGGCGTGGTCGGGATCGTGGCCAGCCGGGTGACGCGCAAATACCACCGCCCGTGCATCGTGCTGGGCCATGAGAACGGTCTGGCCAAAGGGTCCGGTCGGAGCATCTACGGACTCAACCTGGTGGAAATGCTGGGTTCGTGTGCCGACCTGCTCGCGAGCTGGGGCGGGCACCCGATGGCGGTCGGCGTCACGTTGCCGCGGAAGAACCTGGAGGCCTTTCGGGAGCGGTTTTCCGGGGCGGTACGGGTATGGCAGCGCGGACAGATCAGCGAGCCAGGGCTGGAGATTGCGTCCTGGCTCACGCTCGAGCAAGTGCGGGAGTCGCTGATGGAGGAACTCGGTTCCCTGCACCCGTTCGGCCAGGGCAATCCCGAGCCCATCTTTGGCCTTCGGGGAGTGAGGTTCCTGCAGCGGCCGGAGGTGTTCAAGGAGCAGCATTTCCGGTTTCATTTGAGCGACGCGGACGGCCGTCGGGTCTATGGAGTGGCGTGGAAGCTGGCGCACCGGGTGCCGCCGGTCGGCACACCGGTTGATCTGGCCGTCCAGCTCGCCTGGAATTTCCACAACGACCGGAAGCTTCTACAGATGGAGTTGCTGGATTGGCGTCCCAGCGAAGCGCTGCGCCCAGACGCAGCGTCGCTTTAGGAGTGTCGCCGGCGCTGCATCGCGGAGGCGTGCAGGCCCGCACGATGCCGATCTCGGCAGCGCAGTCGTCGCGGGCTGGCGTCTAGTCGGAGCCGCGCGCAACTTCGCGCTTGCAGTTCGCAACGAAAGCTCGCTTCTTTCCCCCTCCTTCGCGCGCCCATAGCTCAACTGGATAGAGCATCAGACTACGGATCTGAGGGTTGAGGGTTCGACTCCTTCTGGGCGCGCCATTTTTTTGCGCGGCGCACACGCGGCCGCGATGAACACGCCGGCGGAGACGCGCCGTCACTCAGATGCCCGCGCACGTGCGGGCCCGCCGCTCACTGCTTCAGCAGACGCCTGCCGGTGTCTTGTGGGCAGAGTGACAGGCCGGCAACGCATTTTCGATCCAGCCTGGGTCCGCGCTATCGCTTGGCCGGACTGAATCAGAAGTAGTCATCACCGTGGCTGGTTGGGGAGCAACACCCTCGTGGAAGCCGAGTTCATCCTCATAGCCTTCGGGGGCACGATTCACGGCGAGCAATAGCGTGCTGGCCGCAGCGAGGAGGAGAAGGACTCCCAAGGCGATGATCGTGAAGGTGATCATGAGGATTCTTGTCTACAATCAGCCACCGATTTGAAGGGCGTTTGTCGGCCTTCATCATGCCTGATGCCGCCACTCTCTCCATAGGGTATACTCCCCAGCGGGAATGGGAGAGGTTACCCGGGTGTGTCGTAATCAATTTGCGGGATTTCGCCCCGATGACCCAGCCGGATGAAGGCAACGCACCCGGACCGAACCAAATTGCGCACAGTCAAGAAGTCCGACCGGGCCACTGGCTGAGCTCGCAGGGCGGCTCCGCCTGCCGAAGGTCGGGCTTTCGGCTTGATGGTGCCAAGCATGTTGACTAATGGAGACCCAGACAGGAGCCCGCATGAAACACCTGAACGGACGGATGCAACACATTAATCACATGACAAATGGCTTGGTCGCACGAAGTTTGCCCGCGGACCCATCAGGAGAGCCCCGCGTTCTCGGTCGCGCGTTGCTTTTCGTGGCGGCGACGGTGTTGGGGTTTGGCCTCATGAGCGCTGTCACGGGCTGTCAAACACCGGAAACCACCGCCCAGGCGCAACAACCCGCCGTTCAGCCTGAAGCGAACAAGCAGCCGGAGGTGTTGACCGTGCGGGAAGGCGATACGCTGAGGATCTCGTTCCCGGGTGCCCCGAATCTGGATACAACCCAGCAGGTCCGGCGAGACGGACGAATCACGCTCTCAATGGTCGGTGAGGTGGTGGCGGCGGGCCTCACACCCGGTGATTTGGAGAAGGAGTTGCTTAAGCTCTACGCTTCGCAACTGCTCACGAAGGAAGTCACCGTGACGGTGGTTGCCTCGACTTTTCCGGTGTTCGTGTCCGGGGCGGTAGTGCGTCCGGGCAAGATCATATCCGACCATCCGATTTCGGCCTTGGAGGCCATCATGGAGGCAGGCGGATTCGATCGCACGAAGGCCGATATGAAGGCGGTCGTGGTGATCCGGCAGGAAGGGGGCCAGACACGGAACTACACCTTGAATCTGAAGCTCGTGCTCGAGGGGAAGCAGGCCGAGCCGTTCTACTTGAAGCCATCCGATATCGTTTACGTGCCGGAGAAGTTCTCCTGGTTCTGACGCAGAGAGGTGGCGATTCGTTGGACTGGCGACGCATTCGCGCTGCGGGCATTGCGTCGGGGAGATGGTTGGTGGGGCCGCCGGTTTCCGCGGCGGTCCCAGCGCGCGGCGAGGGACACGCCCGTATCTGCCGGACGAATGGCCGTGGAGTCCCCGCGAGTGCGATGAAATCGCTTAGCCGTTCAGCGCCGCGCGAGATCTCCACTTTGGCGGGCGCTCGGCGGTGTGGACTCGTCCGAGCATGGCGCGGCAGTTGAGGCGACCGCCATCGTCGGTTGGCATCGGCCGCCAAGTCCTTGCATTACGTCTGAGAGCACTCCGCGAATTTCCGGAAAGCAGCGAGGCGAGAAGACGTCGCCGATCGTTTTGTCTCAAGTAGTGCTTGAAAAGCTGCGGGCGGAATAATCTATTGGCCAGCGCAATCATATCCGGAACTTACAATGGCCGCACGCTACTAAACCGTCAGCGCCCAGCCATGCATCCAGCTGCCATCCGGTTCTCGCTTGCCGTAGTCGCGTTTGCCGGAACCGGATTCTTTGCCGCCAATTTGGCTCGGGGCGCGGTGGCAACGGTGGCGGTGGGCCAGCCGGTGACCTTCTCCGTCGCCGCCGATGGTACGACACCGTTTACCTATCAATGGTACAAGAATGGCGTGAGTCTGCCCGCGGCCACCGAAGTGGTCTATTCGATCAGCAGCGCTCAGGCG
>DATIWI010000229.1:0-11326 GCA_035519475.1 Opitutaceae bacterium | reverse complement strand
GCGGTCGCCGGCGCCGCGGCCCACGCGGTGCTCACCAACGTTCGCAAACGCCACGAGATTGGCGAACACCCCGGCGAATCGGCGAGCCTCGCGCCGCCGCCCGCCGTGGCGGAACTCGACGACCAAGCCAAGGAGTGAACCATGAGCACGCGCATCGTTGTTGATCCCATCACCCGCATCGAAGGCCACCTGCGCATCGAGGCGGAAGTCAAGGACGGCCGCATCGCCGACGCCTGGAGCGCCGGCACCATGGTCCGCGGCATCGAGACCATCCTCAAGGGCCGCGATCCGCGCGATGCCTGGGCGTTCACCGAACGGGTGTGCGGCGTGTGCACCACCGTGCACGCGCTCGCGTCCGTGCGCACCGTCGAGGACGCCCTCGGTATCGCCGTCCCGCCCAACGCGGAGCTGATCCGCAACCTGATGTTCTGCGCGCAGTACCTGCAGGACCACGTGGTGCATTTCTACCACCTGCATGCGCTGGACTGGGTGGACGTGGTGAGCGCCTTGAAGGCCGACCCCGCGGAGACCTCGCGCATCGCCCAGAGCATCTCGCACTGGCCGAAAAGTTCGCCGCAGTATTTCCAGGATCTGCAGAAACGCCTGACGGCGTTCGTGGAGAGCGGCCAGCTCGGCATCTTCGCCAACGCCTATTGGGGGCATCCCGCCTTCAAGCTCCCGGCGGAGGTCAACCTCATCGGCGTGGCGCACTACCTGGAGGCGCTGGAATGGCAGAAGGAGATGGTGAAGGTCCACACGATCTTCGGCGGCAAGAACCCGCACCCGAATTACCTCGTGGGCGGCGTGCCCTGCGCGCTGAACATCGACGAAGCCAACGCCATCAACGCGGAACGCCTCGCCTACGTGGGCCGGTTGTTCGAGGAGGGCGCGCGGTTCGTGGAGCAGGTCTATCTGCCCGACCTGCTCGCGGTCGCGCCATACTACCTCGACTGGACGGAAATCGGCGGCGGCGTCTCCAATTACCTCTGCTACGGCGACCTGCCGACGAACGGTTTTGCCGACGTGGCGCGCTTCAAGTTCGCGCGCGGCGCCGTCCTCGACCGGGATCTCTCGAAGGTGCACCCGGTGGATCCGCACGATCCCGACGGCGTGCGGGAACACGTCAACCACTCCTGGTATCGCTACGCCGGCGGCGAGGAGCAGGGGCTCAATCCGTGGGACGGCGAGACCGCCTTCAATTACACCGGGCCCAAGCCGCCCTACGACAACCTGAATGTCGACGGCAAATATTCGTGGCTGAAGACGCCGCGCTGGAAGGGGCACGCCATGGAGGTGGGCCCGCTCGCGCGCATGCTCGTGGGCTTTGCCAGCGGGCAGGAGGAGATCAAGGAGGCCGTGACCGAAGTGCTGACGGCGCTGAAGGCGCCCGCGTCCGTGCTCTTCTCGACCCTCGGCCGCACCGCCGCCCGCGGGATCGAGACGCGCCTGATCGCCCGTTGGGCGATGGAGTTCTACAATCAACTCCTCGCCAACATCCGCAACGGCGACACGCGGACCTTCACCAAGGAGAAGTGGGAACCCGCCACCTGGCCGGCGCTGGCCCGCGGCGTGGGCGCCTCCGAGGCGCCGCGCGGGGCATTGGCCCACTGGATCATGATCAAGGATGGCAAGATCGGCAATTACCAGCTCGTCGTCCCCACGACGTGGAACGCGTCGCCGCGCGACGGCAAGGGACAGCGTTCGCCCTACGAGGCTTCGCTGATCGGCACGCCGGTGCACGATCCCACGCAGCCGCTCGAGATCCTGCGCACGGTTCATTCGTTCGATCCGTGCCTCGCCTGCGCTGTCCACCTCTATGATGATCGGGGCGCGCCGGTCGGGCAGGCCTCGACCGCGCCCGCGCTCTGAAAGGAGGGATCCTCATGACTCCGCAAGCCACTCCGGCCGGTCTCTCGCCGACGGCGTCCACCTTCAAGCGCGTCTACGTCTGGGAGCTGCCGGTGCGATTCTACCACTGGCTGAACGCCCTATGCGTCCTCGTGCTCACCGTCACGGGCATCCTCATCGCGCATCCGCCGGCGATCGCCAGTGCGAGCGAGGCGTCGTTCAGCTATTGGTTCGGCGTCAACCGCTTCATCCACTTCGCCACGGCGTACGTGTTCTTCTTCAACTTCGCCTTCCGCATCTACTGGGGCTTTGTGGGCAACCAGTACTCGGACTGGCGGAATTTCCTGCCCCTGCGCCGCTCGCAGTTCCGGCAGGTGGGTTCCGTGCTGCGGGTCGACGTCCTCCAGGCCGCCCATAAATCGATCAACGCGGTCGGCCACAACGCCCTCGCGTACTTCACGTACTTCGCCATGTTTCTGGTCTTCCTCTTCCAGGTCGTCAGCGGCTTCGCGATGTACGCCTCGATGAGCAAGGCGTGGTTCCCGCAGCTCTTCGCCTGGGCGGTGCCGCTCTTTGGCGGCGACTACGGCCTGCGGCAGTGGCACTACCTGGCGATGTGGTTCTTCGTCGTCTTCACGATCGTCCATGTCTACCTCGTGTTCTACCACGATTATGTCGAGGGGCACGGCGTGATGTCGTCGATGGTCGGCGGCTGGAAGTTCGTGCATCCCGACACGCTCAAGGGCAACGGCAAGTCGTGGTTCCCGCTGACGCCGCGGCCGCCCCGCGACGCCGCCAAGGCACCGCCCCACTGACGCGCGTGGTCGCCGCCCTCCAACCCGCACCCCCGGCGCCGCCGGGACCGCCGCCGGCCGACGTGCTCGTGCTCGGCGTCGGCAATTACCTCGTCGGTGACGAAGGGGTGGGGGTGCATGCGGTGCGAGCATTGGCGGAGGAGGCGTGGCCGCCGCACGTGCGTCTCGTGGACGGGGGGACCGGCGGGCTGCACCTTTTGGAACTGCTCCGTGGCCCCGCGCGCGTCATCCTTATTGACGCGACGCGTGACGGCGCCCCGCCGGGAACGGTCACCCGGTTTCGCGCGCGGGTCGCCACGGACTTTCCCCCGGCGCTCGGGGCGCACGACATCGGGCTGCGCGACCTCATCGCGGCGGCGGCGGTGCTCGGGCCGCTGCCGGACATCGACGTCGTCACGGTGTCCGTCGCCGAGCTGAAGCCCATGGTGCTCGAGCTCTCCCCGCCGGTGGCCGCGGCCCTGCCCGAGGTCGCCCGCCGCGTGCGCGCGCTCGTCGCTTGAGAGGGCGGGGGACGCTCCAGGCGAATGCCACTCCGTCGCGGGAATGGCGTCGCCGGAGGCCGGCATCCGTCGGCGCCGGCGGGAATCCGTCAGGTTGACTTAAGCTCCCGAGTTTCAGAAGCAAGACGGGCCGGACAAGCCCCTGCCATGCACATTCCCGACGGATTCCTTGACGCCAAGACGGCGATCGCCAGCGCTGGATTGTCGGCGGTGGGGATTGGCGTCGCGCTCCGCTCCGTGCGCCGGACATCCTCGGCCCGCCGGGTGCCGCTGATCGGCCTGGCCGCCGCCTTTGTCTTTGCCGCGCAAATGCTCAACTTCCCGGTGGCCGGGGGAACTTCCGGGCACCTCATCGGTGCGGTCCTGGTGGCGGTGCTGCTCGGCCCCAGCGCCGCCGTGCTGGCGATGACCGCGGTCCTGGTCGTGCAATGCTTCGTGTTTGCGGATGGAGGCGTGACGGCGCTGGGCGCGAACATCTTCAACATGGCGGTGGTGGCCCCCGGCGTGGGCTACGCCATCTATGCCTTGGTGCGGCGCGTCGCGGCGGGGAGCCTCCGCGCGCGGCTGCTGGCCACCGCGTTCGCCGCGTGGTGCGCGACCGTCGCTGCCGCCGTCCTGTGCGCCGGGGAACTCGCTCTCTCCGGCACGGTGGCATGGAACGCAGCCTTTCCGGCCATGACCGGAATTCACATGCTGATCGCGTTCGGCGAGGCCGTGATCACCACGCTGGTCGTCGCGGCGGTGGCCCGGGCGCGCCCGGAACTGCTGGCCCCGAGCGGGGAGATACCCGCCCGGCCCCGCTACGCCGAGCTGGCCGCCTATGGCGTGCTGGTTTCGCTTGGGCTGGTGGCTTTTGTGGCCCCATTCGCATCGAACTGGCCGGATGGTCTGGAGAAAGTGGCGACCATGCTTGGTTTCGCTCAGAGGGCGGCCGCCACCCCGATTCTCGTCGCCCCGTGGCCCGCCTACACGATTCCGGGTTTCAAGTCGGCAACATCGTCGACGATCCTGGCGGGCGGTGTCGGCACCTTGGTCGCCTTCATTCTGGCCTACGTCCTGGCGCGCGGGCTCACGCCGGCAAGCGCCGCCCGGCGTCGCGGCCCGGGAGGCGAATCGTCCCGTGCGTGACGACCTGCTCATTCCCTACCGGCATCGGGCCAGCCTGATTCACCGGTTGCCGGCCGCGGTCAAGCTGCTGGGTGCCGCGGTCTGCGTGTTCGTCTGCGTGCTTCTGCCCCGCACGGCCTGGGCCGCCTATGCGGGCATCGGCGCAGGCCTCCTGGTGGTGGCCGTCCTGTCCCTGGTGACGGCCGGCCATCTGGGCAGACGGCTGCTGCTGGCCGAGCCGTTCGCCGTCGGGATCGCGCTCCTCGCGCTGCTGCAGGTCAACGGCGTCGAGGTGTTCCTGAGCATGCTCGCCCGGAGCACGCTGTGCCTGTTCTGCATCATCCTCCTGAACGCCACCACGCGCTTCACGGATCTGCTGCGGGTGTTTCGCCGGCTGCGCCTGCCGCCGCTGCTGGTCGTCACGCTCGCCCTGATGCAACGCTACCTGTTCGTGTTGTCCGAGGAGACGGGACGCCTGCTCCGCGCGCGGCGCAGCCGTACCTTCACGGCCGAGCGGCGGCGCGCGTGGCGCGCGATGGCGTCGGTCGCCGCCCAGTTGTTCGTGCGGACGTCGGAGCGCGCCGAGCGGGTCTATGCGGCGATGTGCGCGCGGGGCTGGAAACTATGAACGCGCTTGAGGTCCAGCATCTCAGCTACCGCTATCCCGATCGCTCGGAGGCCCTGCGCGACGTGTCGCTGGTCATCGCCGAGGGCGAACGCGTCGGTTTGATCGGGCCGAACGGGGCCGGCAAGTCGACGCTGTTGCTGCATCTCAACGGCCTGCTGCCGGAGCAGCCGCCAGCCGTGCCGGCAGTCCGGGTGTTCGGGACGCCCGTGGCTGAGCCGCACCTGCCGGCCATTCGCGCGCAGGTTGGCCTGCTCTTTCAGGATCCCGACGACCAGTTGTTCTGCCCCACGGTGTGGGAGGACGTCGCGTTCGGTCCCCAACAGTTGGGGCTGCGCGAGCCGGAGTTGTCTGCTTGTGTCGCCCGGGCCCTGGGGCAGGTCGGTCTCTCGCGGTTGGAGGAACGCATGCCGCATCATCTGAGCCGGGGCGAGAAGCGCCGCGTGTGCCTCGCCGGTCTGCTGGCCTGCCAAGCCCGGCTCCTCGCGCTGGATGAGCCGACCAGCGATCTGGACCCCCGCGCGCGCCGCGAGCTCAAAGCGCTGCTGGGCACCCTGCCGGTCACGATGGTGATCGCCACGCACGATCTCGAACTGGTGGTCGAGATCTGCCCGCGGGCGATCCTGCTCGACCAAGGGACCGTGGTCGCCCAGGGGTCGACCGCCGGCCTCCTGAATGATGAGGCCCTGATGCTCGCCCACGGGTTGGAACGTCCGCACATTCTGCGCCACCGGCATCCGCATTGAGGGCGACCCGACGGCGGCGCGGCGGCGCGCCGCCGTGAATCAGGAGGAAGCGCGTTCCCGCGCCATCCGCTCCTCGTGGGCGATGACGTCCGCGAGCGTGGTCCCGCGCAGGGTGGTCTCGATCTGCTGCCGGGCTTCCTTCCAAAACGTGTGCGCGGGGCAGGCGCGTTCATCGCTGCAGGTGACGAGGCCCAGCAGGCAGCGGCCCAGCCATTGCCGCGCCTCCACCGCTTCGCTGATCTGCAGCAGCGTGATCTCGGCGGGCGGGCGGGCCAGCAATACGCCGCCGTGCTTGCCCCGCACGCTGCGCACCAACCCCGCCGCGACCAGCTCGGGCATGCGCTTCGCCAGATAGGCATAGGGCACGTGCGCCTTCTGGGCGATGTCCCGCAGACCCGCCGGCTCGCCCCCGGGCAGGTCCAGGTGGGACATCGCGGCAATCGCGTACCCGGTGGTTTTCGCCAGGCTCAGCATGGAGCGGTAGCATTACGCGAGACTGCCCCGGCGGTCAACCGCGGGAATCCCGCGGGCGGCGCCCCCGGCGACCTCCGAAAGGCGGGTCGCGGCTTGTCAGGCCCTTGACGGCGGCTAGGCTGGAGTTGTGGCCGAACCCGCCCCCAACCCCGCGCATTATAGTTGTCCCGCACCGCTGTCCGGCCACACGGAGATTCAGATTGCGCACGGCGGCGGCGGGCGGCTGACCCAGGAGCTGATTGAACGCATCTTCGGCCCCGCCTTTGCCAACGCCGCCCTCGACGCGCGCCACGACGGCGCAGTGCTGGCGGCGCCCGCCGGCGGCCGCCTCGCGTTCACCACCGATTCGCACGTGGTCAGCCCGCTCTTCTTTCCTGGCGGCGACATCGGCCGGCTGGCGGTGTACGGCACGGTCAATGACCTCGCCATGTGCGGCGCGGCGCCGCGCTGGCTGAGCGCGGGTTTCATCCTGGAGGAAGGTCTGCCGGTGGCGACCTTGGAACGGGTGGTGGCCTCGATGGCCGCGGCCGCGCGCACCGCGGGCGTGCCGATCGTCACGGGCGACACCAAGGTCGTCGAGCGCGGCAAGGGCGACGGTGTGTACATCAACACGGCGGGCGTGGGCACGATCGCTCATGCGCAGGTGATCGGCCCCGCGTCCGTGCGGCCCGGCGACGTGGTGTTGCTGAGCGGCGACATCGGGCGCCACGGCATGGCGATTCTCGCGCAGCGCGAGGGCCTGGCGTTCGAGTCGCCCATTGAGAGCGATTGCGCGACGCTGTGGCCGGCGGTCCACGCGCTGCTGGCGGCGGGCGTCACGGTGCACTGCCTGCGCGACCTGACGCGCGGCGGATTGGCCACGGCGGTGATCGAGATCGCTGAGACGGCCGGCGTGGCGATGGCGCTGGAGGAGGCGGCGGTGCCGGTCTGCGAGCCGGTGCGGGGGGCTTGCGAGATTCTGGGACTCGACCCGCTGTACGTGGCCAACGAAGGGCGCATGGTTGCCGTCGTCCCGCCGGGCGGCGCGGAGGCGGCGTTGGCGGTTCTGGCCCGGGCGGCGCCGGGCGGGCCGCCCGTGCGCATCGGTGAGGTCCGGGGCGGGCCGGCGGGCGAGGTGACGCTGCGCAGCGTGGTGGGTGTCGAGCGCATCCTCGACCGCCTCAGCGGCGAACAGCTGCCGCGGATCTGCTGATTCAGCCTTTTTGCCGAGGCGGCCGTCCCGGCGCCGTCGGTTCGAAAACATGTCAACCAATAGTTGACACCCCAGCAAAGGGCGAAACGCGGTGGTGGCCGCGTGGTGGCGGTTGCACGGGGAGGGGGCGGATCAGCGGGCCCGGCGACGGGCGTCAGGCGCCGGCGGCCACCGCGGGAGCGGCTTTCCGCAGCCGGTAGCGATAGTAGGCGGCGCAGGCGCCCTCGCTCGACACCATCGGCGCCCCCAGCGGGTGTTCCGGGGTGCAGCGCGTGCCGAACGCGGTGCATTCGTGCGGTTTCTTCACGCCGCGCATGATCAGGCCGCTGATGCACTCGGTCGATTCCGGCGGGGCATCGCCCGCCACGCGGAAGCGCCGGGCGGCGTCGAAGTCGGCAAACTCCGGCCGCAGCGCGAACCCGCTCCGGGGAATGCGCCCGATGCCGCGCCAGTTGCGGTCGACGGTCACGAAGACCTCGCGCATCACCTCCTGGGCATGGACGTTGCCCTCGGGGCGGACCGCCCGGGCGTAGGCGTTGGCGACTTCGCTCCGACCCGACTCGAGCTGTTCCACGCAGGCGAGCACGCCCTGGAGGATGTCGACCGGCTCGAAGCCGGTGACCACGATCGGCACATGGAAGCGCGCCGCGAGCGGGCCGTATTCGGCCGTGCCCATCACGGTGCAAACGTGGCCGGCCGCCAGGAAGCCCTGCACGCGGTTGTCCGGCGCGGACAGGATGGCCTCGATGGCCGGAGGCACCAGCACGTGGGAGACCAGCAGCGAGAAATTGCGGAGCCCGAGGCGGCGCGCGTGCACGACCGCCATGGCGTTGGCGGGAGCGGTGGTTTCGAAGCCGACGGCAAAGAAGACCACTTCACGCTCGCGCTGCTGTGCGGCCAGTGTCACGGCATCGAGCGGCGAATAGACCATCCGCACGTCGCCGCCACGCGCCCGCGCCGTCAGGAGATCGGCGCCCGTGCCGGGGACGCGCAGCATGTCGCCGAAGGAGCAGACGGTGACCCCGGGGCGGGCGGCGAGCGCGACCGCCGCGTCGATCAGTTCGACCGGCGTCACACAGACCGGGCAGCCGGGACCGTGCACGAGGGTGAGGTTCCTGGGCAGCAGTTCATCGAGGCCGAACTTGACGATGCTGTGGGTCTGCCCGCCGCAGATCTCCATGATGGTCCACGGGCGCGTGACGCGCCGCGCCACCGCGGCCGCCAGTTGCCGGGTGGCCGCCGCCGCGCGGTACTCGTCAACGAATTTCATGGGGGCGCGGTCGGTGGCGGGGTGGCCAGCTCCGCCAGTTCGCCCATCTCCTTGAGGTAAGTGAACACCTCCGCTGCCTCCTGCTCGTCCACCACGCTCAACGCCATGCCGACGTGCACGAGCACGTAGTCGCCGACCTTGGCCTCGGGCACGCAAGCCAGGCTCACCTGCTTGACGATGCCGCCAAAGCTGACGCGACCGGCGCGAAAATACGGATCCTCACCGGTGATCTCGAGAATCTTTCCAGGAACGGCCAGGCACATGGGGGGCGACGGGTTCTGCCCCGGAAGGTACGGACGGCGCGGGTGGCGGCAACCGCAAAGGCCCGATTTTGCCGGCGCGCTCGCGCGCCCGCGGAGGGGCGATCAGGCGGGATTCTCGGGCGGCGTCTTGTCCGGCAGAAAGCGGAAGTAGCTGAAGTCGGCGTGGCCCGGGCTTGCTCCGCCGTTGTCACCGAGGGCGAAGAGGCCGATCTTGGCGCCGATCCAGCCACCTTCGCGGGCTTGGAACGTTTTCTCCAGCGTCCGGAGGGGAGCGTGCGGCGGGGCGAAGGCGAAGGTGCAGCGCGCCGTTTCGTCGATGATGACGCGCAGGCGCACGCCGTCCGCCGGCGCGCCCGTCCGGAAATACGTCTCGCCGTTGATCTGGAACACCAGCTGGTCGCCCTCGGACGTGCGCAGCAGGGCCAGCGAAGCGTGCGCCCCGCCGCCCACGACGACCGCGCCCGCGGCCGCGCCGGGCCGGCCCGGGTGGAACTCAAGCGCGGTCTCGACGGCGAAGGCCCGCGCCGGGAATTTCTGCAGCAGCAGATGGGGGGCCCGGGCCAGGTCACCGCCCGGGGGCGCGGGTTGCGGGAGGAGGCGGAGCCAGCCCGGACGTGCGGCCAGCGAATACCAGGATTCCTCGTGGTTGGCCTGCCATTGCCATTGGAGTCCGAGCGTCGGTCCGTCGAATTCGTCGCTGGTCTGGGGCACGCCGCTCGGCGCCGCGATCCCGCCGGGCTTGCGGCAGGTGGCCACCGGTTCGCCGACGCCGTTGCCGTCATAGTCGACGCCCATCAGAGGCCAACCATCGTGCCATTTGACCGGCTGGAGATGGGTGATGCGGCCGTAGGGGCCGGCATCCTGGAAATGCACGAACCACCATTCCCCGTTGGGCAGATCGACCAGCGCGCCTTGATGCGGGCCGTTGATCTTGGTCGAGCCTTGTTCGAGCACGATCTTGTCCTCGTAGGGGCCGTAGATATGGCGGGAGCGGAGCGCCACCTGCCAGCCCGCCGGCACGCCACCCCCGGGGGCGAGCAGGTAGTACCAGCCGTTGAGCTTGTAGGCCTTGGGCCCCTCGAGCACCGGATGCCGTTCCGGCGCGTCGAACACGATCTGGCCCTCGCCAAGAAGACGGGAGCCGTCGGGCGCCATGGGACGGACATGCAGCTTGTCGCGGATGCCGGCGCGCGACTTGGAGTAGGCATGCACCAGATAGGCCTGGCCGTCGTCGTCCCAGAACGGGCACGGGTCGATCCAGCCCTTGGCCGCCTGCAGGAGGTGCGGCTCACTCCAGCGGCCGGCGGGATGATCCGCCGTAGTCACATAGATGCCCTCATCAGGCATCGGGAAGAAGATCCAGAACTTGCCGCCATGAAGCCGGAGCGAGGGCGCCCAAACGCCGCACCCGGGCTGCACTTCGCGAAAGCGCGGGTGCGGCACGTTTTGGATGGCGTGGTTGATGATGGTCCAGTTGACGAGATCACGGGAATGGAGGATCGGCAGGCCGGGTGTGCAGCAGAAGCTGGAGGCGGTCAGGAAGAAATCGTCGCCGTGGCGAATGACATCGGGATCGGAATAGTCGGCGTGCAGAACGGGATTGCGAAACGTGCCGTCGCCCGCATCGGGCACCCAGGGAAAGCAACAGCGCGTGGGCATGGGAGAGAGCAGATGGATGCAGGGGGGCGGGCATCGGCCAGCCTGGGCGGCGCCCGGCTGTCAGGGGCAGTCAGGATGACGTGCGGGGCGGCGCGCGGTTTCGTCGATCGGCCGCCGCCGACCGCCACCAGCCGGTGGTTGCCCGCAGGGGCCGGGGCGCTGAAGACAGGAAGGGGCGCAAAGGGGTCGCGGGATCGATTCAGGCCGACTCGAGGATCAGGTTGGCATACGGAATGGTGTCGCCCGTGCGGATCAGCCCGATGGCGGCCGGGACACGCTTCTTGAATTCGCTGTGGGGCTCAAAGATCAACGGGACGCCCGTCAGCCGCGCGGTGAGCGCCCCCTGCCGGGCGGCGTCGTTGTGCTGGTGGAATTCGTCGGCGGCAAAGATGCGGCCGATGACGAAGTTGGGGCGGAGCGCGTCAAGCACTTGGAGCACGGTGGGAATGTCGTCCACCAGCGAGAGATCGACTGTCTCGATCTGGGGCCAGAAAGGAAAACCGCGATCCGCGATGACGATCGTGTTGGTATGCCGCACGCGCGCCAGCAGGCTGAGGACGGCAGGGTTAAGGATTCCGGATTTGAGCATGACCGGGGTAAGGGCCGGGTGCATGTTTCCCGCACCCCGGTGAAAAGACAATGCTGGAACCCGCGCTCCGCCCCCGGCGCGAGGCGGCGTCGCCGTGGTACAACGGGATTGACATTGCCCGGGCGGAATTTCTTGTAGACCCTCTTTTTGCCGCACTGCCCAGTAGCTCAGCGGTAGAGCAGGTGACTGTTAATCACTTGGTCGCTGGTTCGATCCCAGCCTGGGCAGCCATTCGACG
>DATIWI010000228.1:0-26523 GCA_035519475.1 Opitutaceae bacterium | reverse complement strand
GGGCGGTCAAGCTCCGCACCTGCTCGGAGACCGAAATCGAATTGTGGATCGACTACTCCTTCACCATCCGATCGGTCCGCGAACTTGAGGCCAAGAAAAAGTAGAGCCGCGGCCGGCGCTCGCGCCAACGCGGGTGTCGGTACGCGGGCGCACTCAGGCGCCCGCGCGCCGGCTCCGAACCGACCAAGCCAATCGCGATGAAGGCTTCACGCTGGGCCATCCTGACAGCCGCGTTGAGTTGCTGGCTCGCCACCGCCGGGCTCGTCACCGCGGCGGCGGCCAACGACGTCGAGATGCCTCCCGGGTCCAATTTCGCCGTCGCGGCCTTCCGCTGGTGGCATCCGCCGGAAGCCGGGATTCTGCGTGGCGTCGCCGTGCTCGTTCCCGGCAGCAACAGCGACGGACGGGCGCAGGTCGAGGATCCATTCTGGCAGGACTTCGCCCGGAAGCACCGCCTCGCGCTCGTCGGGTGCTGGTTCACGGACCATCCCCACGAGAACAAGAATATCGAGGACTACGCCCGGGCGTCCGCGGGCAGCGGCCAGGCGCTGCTGGAGGCAGTGGACCGCCTCGCGAAGACGGCGGCGCATCCCGAGGCGGCCAGCGCGCCGCTTCTGCTCTGGGGGCTCTCCGCCGGCGGCGAGTTCAACTACGAGTTCGCCTGCTGGCAGCCGGCGCGGGTGGCGGCCTTTGTCGTCAACAAGGGCGGCTACTACTTCACCCACCTGGCGCCCGCCGCCACGCGGGCGGTGCCCGGCATCTTCTTTGTCGGGAGCAAGGACGAGGCCTTCCGGATCCAGAGCATCGAGGGGATTTTCGCGGTGAACCGCCAGGCAGGGGCCGCCTGGAAGCTCGTCATCGCACCCGACGAAGGGCATGAGCAGGGCCGGACGCGGGAGCTGGCAGCGGAATTCTTCGCCGAGGCCCTCTCGCGGCGTCCCTGACGGCCCCCGGGGCGGGTGCGACCGGGCGGGCGCGACAGCGGGTCCGGCGAAGCCGCATGCGGCGCGATCGGCCAAAGGAGTTGCGACGGCGGAACTCCGGCGCAGACTGACGCCGGGACCTGACCTATGAGAAATGCGTTCGTTGCACTTGCGGGGCTGGCCGGAATCAGCCTGCTGCGCGGAGCTGAACCGTCGGCCAGCACGTTGGTCGACGGCGAGGGCGTGTGGCGCTGGACCGCCTCCGGCCGGGAGATCGCGCTGTTCGGCGTCAACTACACCGCGCCGTTCGCGTACTCCTACCGCGCCCACCAGCGCCTGGGGATTCCCATCGAGAAGGCGATTGACGCGGACGTCTATCACTTCGCCCGGCTGGGCCTGGACGCCTACCGCGTGCATGTCTGGGACCGCCAGATCAGCGACGCCGCGGGCAACCTGCTGGTCAACGAGCATGTGCGGGCCTTCGATTACCTGCTGGCGAGGCTGAAGGAGCGCGGCATCAAGATCGTGTTGACGCCGCTCCAGTTCGGCGACGCCGGCTATCCGGAGCCGGGCGAGGCGCTGCCGGGTTTTTCGAACAAGTACGGCAAGCAGGGCTGTCTCGAGGACCGCGAGTCGTGGCCGCTGCAGGAGCGCTACCTGGCGCAGTTCATCAGCCACGTGAATCCCGCCACCGGCCGGGCCTACAAGGACGACCCGGACATCATCGGCATCGAGATCTGCAACGAGCCGGGCCACTTCGAGTACGCGCCGACCGTCGAATACATCAATCGCATGGTGCAGGCCCTGCGGGGGGCGGGCTGCGCCCAGCCAATCTTCTACAACATGAGCCACGGCCTCCCGGTCTTTGCGGCGTACCTCGACGCCGCGGTCCAGGGCGGGACCTTCCAGTGGTATCCCTCCAACCTCGTCGCCGGCCACGAACAGCGCGGCAATTTCCTGCCGTATGTGGATGACTACCCGATCCCGTTCGGGGGCGACCCGCGCTTCCGGCACAAGGCGAAGATCGTCTATGAATTCGATTCGGCCGACATCGGCCGGTCGTATCTCTATCCGGCCATGGCCCGCGCCTTCCGCAAGGCCGGCATGCAGTTCGCGACGCAGTTCGCCTACGATCCGCTGTACCTCGCGCCGTACAACACGGAGTACCAGACGCATTACCTCAATCTGGCCTACGCCCCGCAGAAGGCGCTGAGCCTGATGGTGGCGGCGGAGGCGTTCCGCCGGACGCCGCGGTTCCAGGACGACGGCGCGTTTCCCGCCAACACGACCTTCGCCGGCGCGCGGGTGAGCTATGAGCAGGATCTGGCGGAGTTGGTGACCGCGGAGAGGTTCTATTACTCCAACCACACCTCGACCCGCCCGCCGGCGCCGCCGAGCCTCGAACATGTCGCGGGCTACGGCCGATCGCCAGTGGTGGATTATCCCGGCCAGGGCGCCTATTTCCTCGATCGGCTCGAGCCCGGCGTGTGGCGGCTGGAGGTGATGCCGGACGCGATCTGGGTGCGGGACCCCTTCGAGAGGGCCAGCCTGAAGAAGCGTGTGGCGTGCATCGCCTGGAACGAATGGCCGATGCGGATCGACCTGCCGGACCTCGGAGACGGTTACCGCGCGGCGGGCCTCAACGACGGCAATGATTTCAGCGGCGCGGCGGACGGCCAGACCCTGCACCTCCGCCCGGGCGCCTACCTGCTGACGCGCGCTGGCGCCAGCACCAAGTGGCAACGCGAGGATCGGTGGGGGAATATCGCTCTCCGGGAATTCGTGGCGCCCGAAACGACGCTTGACCGGACCTACGTGCTTCACCAGCCGGTCGTCGAGGCGACGGCCGGCCGGAGCATGCGCGTGCAGGCGACGGTGGCGTCCCCGACACCAATCCGGCAGGTCGTGCTGGTGGCGTACCTGCCGAAGCCGCCGGAGTCCGGGCGCGGGAGGCCGGCGCCGCCGCGGCGCGTGCAGCCGGGCGGCGGCAACCTGCCCGGGCCGGGCGTGCTGGACCGGAGGGGCGCCCAGCTTTTCGTGATGAAGCCGGACTCCGGCTTCGAATACTCCGTGGAGATCGCGGGGGACCTGGTGCGCGCGGGAACGCTGCGCTACCACATCGCGGTCGAAGGACCGGACGGCTACGAGACGTTTCCGTCCTCCACGCGGGCGTTTCCCACGGACTGGGATTTTTACGGCCAGCCGTGGGAGGTGCGCATCGTTCCACCCGGATCGCCCATCCTGCTCTTCGACGCCGCGGCGGATGCGCGGACGGTGACGGCCGACGGACGGGACGAACGCTACGAACTTGTGCCTTCCGATCGTCCGGGCACGACGGCCATGGAGGTGGTGGCGCGGGATCTGGTCCGCGACGAGCACGACTTTTCCTTCCGGTCATTCTTTCGCGATCGAGTCAGCGGGCGGACCGCGGATCTCGGGGCGGTCACGACGCTCGTGATCTACGGCCGATCCGCCACGGACAAATCGTGCCCGCTCCAGGTGGCGCTGGTCACGGCCGACGGCATCGCCTACGGCGGCACGGTGACGCTGGAGCCGAATTTCGGCGCGGCATCGGTGGCGGTGGGAGCGCTGCGGCAGGTGCGGATGCCGAACATTCCGCACGGCTATCCGGTGTTCATCCATTTCTGGTCGCAGGCCGGCGGCGCCATTCCGCTGGACCTGAAACGGGTGGAGAGCGTGCTCGTCTCGATCGGGCCGGGCGTGCCCGCGAGCGAATACGGCAACGCCCACGGCGTGCAGATCGAGCGGATCTGGCTGGAGTGACGGCACCCGGGGCGCGAGGAGGAGAGAGGAAGGTGTGCATAGCCATGTCAACTATTAGTTGACATGTTGCCTGGGGCGGCGGAACCCGCCTCCCGCGCGAGCTTCAGCGGATCGTTGTTGGCCGCAAAGAGGCGCAGAAGCCGCAAATTGAGCTGGGTGCCTTTCGGACCTCGTGCGGCCAAGGGATCTGACTCCGCGTTCTCTCGGCTCGGCTCCGTGTCTTCTGTGGCAGAGAAATCCGAGGTCGCGGCAGGAAGCCGCTTCCGGCAATCAGGCCGGACTCCGCGTCCTCCTGGCTCGCCTCTTTGCCCTCTGTGGCCGCGCCTCCGCCCCAAAAACAAGACCGGCTGCCTGGCGGCAGCCGGTCTTGCACTGAGAGGCGGAATGATCGCCCCTCGAAGGCCGGGCTTTGATCAGATATCGAAGTAGAGGTGGAACTCGTACGGGTGCGGCCGGATGCGCAGGGCGTCGTATTCGCCCTTCTTCATCTCGAGGTAATTGTCGAGGAAATCCTTGGTGAAGACGTCGCCCTTGAGCAAGAAGGCGTGGTCGGCCTCGAGCGCCTCGAGCGCGCCCTTGAGCGAGTCGGGGACGGTCGGAACCTTGGCGAGTTCCTCCGGGGAGAGATCGTAGAGGTTCTTGTCGAACGGCTCGCCGGGCTTGATCTTCTTGAGGATGCCGTCGAGGCCGGCCATGAGCATGGCCGCATTGGCGAGGTAGGGATTGGCGGCCGGGTCCGGCGGCCGGTACTCGGCGCGCTTGGCCTTCGGGCTCGGGCTGTAGGTCGGGATCCGGATGGCGGCCGAACGGTTGCGCGCGGAGTACGCCAGGTTGACCGGCGCCTCGAACCCAGGCACGAGGCGCTTGTAGGAGTTGTTCGTCGGGTTGCAGAGGGCGCACAGCGCGGGGGCGTGCTTCAACAGTCCGCCGATGTAATAGAGCGCCAGCTCGCTCAGGCCGGCGTAACCGTTGCCCGCAAAGAGCGGCTTGCCGTCCTTCCACAGCGACTGGTGGGTGTGCATGCCGGAGCCGTTGTCGCCGAAAAGCGGCTTGGGCATGAACGTGACGACCTTGCCGTGTTTGTGCGCCACGTTTTTGCAGACGTACTTGTAGACGCACATCTTGTCCGACGTGCGCAGGAGCGTGTCGAACACGATGTCGATCTCGGCCTGGCCGGCGGTGGCGACCTCGTGGTGCTCGCGCTCGATCGCGACGCCGAGCGCCTGCATCGTGAGGATCATCTCGTTGCGGATGTCGATGAGCTGGTCGGCCGGCGCCACCGGGAAGTAACCCTCCTTGTGGCGGATCTTGTAGCCGAGGTTGGCGGAGCCGTCCTCCTCCTTCTCCTTGCCGCGGTTCCAGATGCCTTCGATCGAGTCGACGTGGTAGAAGGAGCTGTTGGAGGTGGTGTCGTAGCGGACGCTGTCGAAAATGAAGAATTCGGCCTCGGGCCCAAAGTACGCGGTGTCGGCCACGCCGGTGCTCTTGAGGAAGGCCTCGGCTTTCTTGGCGATGCCGCGCGGATCGCGCTCGTAGACCTCGCGCGTGATCGGATCGATGACGTCGCACGAGAGACTGAGGGTGGTGTTGGCCGCAAAGGGATCGATGAAGGCGGTCGCGGCGTCCGGAATGATGAGCATGTCCGAGGCGTTGATGACTCTCCAGCCCCGGATGGAGGAGCCGTCGAAGCCGAGGCCCTCCTCGAAGACCTTTTCGGTCAGCTCATTCACAGGCACGGCGAAGTGCTGCCACGTGCCATGAATGTCGCAGAGCTTGAAGTCGACGATTTTGACTTCTTTATCCTTGGCGAGTTTGATTACTTCCTTCGGTGTCATGTCGGTGCGTCCTTCTTCGGTGGGTTGGGAGAAACGGGTTGGAGGTTTGTGGGCGGAGCGGGGCCCGGCCGCAAGCACGGCGGCGTCAAGGCCGGCCCCTAGCGGAAAGAAGCACGTAAAATGCCAAGCGCCCCGCGACAATGAATTTTGTTAATAAATGGCCACGGCGCCCGGGTGGCGGCGAGGAAGGCGGGAAGGGTGGCGCCGGCGGGGAGGGCGGCGGGGCGGTAGAAGGACTGGTCGCAGGCTTGGTGCTGGCAAACCTGTGGTGGACCACGCTCGGCTTGGGCGGCTACCGGCCCGAAACGATGCCGGTCAGCCTCACCCTGAGCGTGGCGGCGCTGGTCGCCTGGCTGGCGGCGGCGTGGCGGCGGCGCGGGATTCCGCTGCATGGCGCGGCGCTGGCGACGCTGCCCTTTCTGGCGTACGCAGCGGCCAACGCGGCCTGGGTGACACCGGTGCCGTGGCTGGGCTGGCGCGACTGGCTGGGCTGGGCGCAGGCGGCGATGGTGTTCTGGGTGGTGCTCCACGCGGTGAAGGGGACCGGGGCGCGGTTCTTCCTGTTTGGGGGGATGGTGGCGCTGGGTGTGGTCGCGGTGGCGATGGCGGCCGATCAGCGGGTGAACGATCCGGGGTGGCTGATGCTGGGCCGGCGGCAGGCGGAGCAATTCCTGGGCCGATCGAGCGGGCCCTTCGGCATTCCCAACAGCCTGGCCGCCCTGCTGCTCCTGCTGCTCCCGCCGATGCTGGCGTTGACCCTTCAGCGCGGGACGCGCGCGTGGGTGCGCGTCGGCTGCGGCTATCTGGCCGCGCTGTTCGCGGCAGGCCTCGTGTTGACTGTAAGCCGGGGCGCGTGGCTCGCGCTGTGCGCGGCCCTGGCGGCCTGGCCGCTTCTGGCCATGGCGGGGAAGACCCGGCGCTGGTTCTGGTCGTGCGGGATCGCCGTGGCACTGGCGTTGGCCTCGGCGTTGGTGTGCCTGCAGGTGCCGTCGGTCGGGGAACGCGTCGGACGCCTGCTGCGTGATCGCGTCGAGGTGAGCCGGGTCATCCTCTGGAACGCCGGCTGGAGGCTTTTCTGCGAGAGCCCGCTGGTGGGGACGGGCGCGGGATCCTACAACGTCCTGTTCGAACGCCACCGCCCCGCCCGCTTTTGGGACCAGCCCCAGTGGGCGCACAATGATTACCTCAACACGCTGAGCGACTACGGCGCGGTGGGCTTCCTGCTCTCGTTCGGACTGGGCGCCGTGTTCCTCGGGCGCTGGAGCGTGCTCCGGCACCGTGACGACGCGGCCGCGGACCCGCGCGCGGGATCGGCGGCGCGCTGGCGGGCGCTCCGCGCCGGGCTCGTCGTCGGGCTGCTGGCGTTCGCATTCCAACTGGCGGTGGATTTCAGCCTGAAGATCCCCGCGCTGGCGCAGGCGGCGGCCGTGGCGGCGGCGCTCGTGGCGGCGGGGGAGGGCGCGCGTCCGGCCGTGCGCCCCGGGAGGGTGAGCCGGCTCGTCGCGGCGGTGCCCGCGCTCGTGGTCGCGGCGATGGCCGCGTTGCTGGTGGTGAAAGGGCTGCCGCTCTATCGGGCAGAGGCGGCGCGTATCGAAGCCCACGCGTCGATTGAACGGACGGCGCGGTTGCCGGAGGGCGCAGCGCCCGATGCGTCGGTCGCCCGGCACGCCCGCGAGCAACTGCAACGAGCCGTGGAGCTGGACCCGGGCAACGCGCAGGCGTGGTCGGATCTGGCGGAAGCTTGCATCGCCGGCGCCCGGGCGGAGCCGGCGAAATCCGCCGCCTTCGGCCGCGAGGCCGAGTCGGCCGCTGCCCGGGCGCTGGCGCGGTCCCACGTGGTGCCGGAGTTCTGGGTGCGGCGCGGGGTGGCGCTCGACCTGCAAGGGCGTTGGCGCGATGCGTGGGCAGACTTCACGCAGGCGCTCACCCTGGCCCCGCGCCGCGCGGACATCTGGTATTATTATGCGTGGCATCTCAGCCTGCGGGACGTCGTGAGCGCGCGCCGGGCGCTCGCCACCTGCTTGGCTCTTGACCCGTGGAATCGGCCAGCCCTAGCGTGGCAGCAACGTTGGGACGGCGGTCACCGGTGATTCGCCGCTCCCGAGATGACATGAAAGCAAGGCTTCCTGCCGCGGTCGTGGTTGGGCTGCTGGTGGCGTGCCTGGCCGCGGGCGTCGCCGGCGAGCCGGCCCCGGTGCGGGGGCAGATCAAGGCGGTCCGCGTCGTCGGCCAGGTGCAGGTCACGCGGGGGGTGGATCAGGCGCCGATCGCCTTGCAGAACAACGACGCGGTGGCGCCGGGCGACATTGTCATCACCGCGAAGGACGCGAGCGTGGTGCTCGTGTTCTCGAACGGATCGACCGTCAGCCTCGGGCAGGAGTCGCGACTGGCGATTGACGAGTTTCTGCAGGATCCCTTTGGCGCGGAGATCAGGGTGGGAGAGCTGAAGGAGGAGCCGGGCAAATCGCGCACGAAGCTCAACCTGACCTACGGCGAGATGGTCGGCAGCGTGAAGCGTTTGAAGGGCGCCTCGACTTTCCTGGTGCAGACACCGGTGGGCGCGGCGGGCATTCGCGGCACCATCTTCCGCCTGGTTTATCGTGCCGCCGGCACGGGCAAGGCAATCTTCACCTTGAGCACGACCGCGGGCGAAGTCATCTTCCAGGGCCCGACGGGCGCACCGATCGCCGTCGGGGAGAACCGGGAAATCATGGTCGACGTGAAGACCGACGAGGCCACCGGCGCGGTGCAATCCGTGACGGTGCAGTCGGTGACGATTGCGCCGGCGGAGAAGCAGATCATCGAGCAGCAAGTCACGCAGGCGGTCGAGTCGCTGCAGGCGACCACGTTCGTGAGTCCAGCGGCCACGCCGGGTCCGGCCGCACCGGAGACCACGCCGGCGGAGGAGAAGCCGGCGGCGCAGGAGGCCACGCCGGCGCCGGAACCTCCACCGCCCGCGCCGGAGCCGCCGCGAACCACGCCGGGCGACGGCCAGCCGGGCTGAGGACGGCGCACATCTCGCAGCGCCCTGCGAGCACGAACGTCGGGCGCGAGCGGCCGCTGGGGCCGGGGCAAATGCCATCCGTTGCGCATGGAGCCGCCCGGCGGCGACCAAGGTCGCGCCCTACAAGCACGAAGGCCGCGGCGGACGCGTCCGCGGGTCCGCCGGCGCCACGCGAATACATTCCCGAACAGTGGCTCGCGGGAAATGGCTTCCGTTTGCGGCGCCGGCGGCTACCCTGCGCCTTCGTGGCGAAGCCCAAAACCACCTTTGACCGGCGGTTTTTGTTTCTCCTGCCGTTGCCCGTGTTGTGGTGCGTCGTCGGCCATTGGGGCGGGTTGCAATTCGTCGAGAACCGCCTGACGGATCTGCGCTATTGGTACCGGGGCGATGTCGCGGTCCCGGTCAAGGTGGTGTACGTCGACATCGATACGCGCGCGATTCAAGCCATCGGCGAGCGACCGTGGGACCGGGGCAAGTTTGGCGCGGCCGCGCAGGCCCTGGTGGAAATCGGCGGGGCGAAGGCGGTGGGTTTCGACGTCGTCTTCTCTCCGCTCGCCCACTCGGAATTAGTCGACAGCGCCAAGGACAACCAGGGCACCGTGGCGTTCGGACGGGTGATCCACCAGCATGCCAACATCGTGCTGGCGGCCCAGTACACCACGGGAGACGCCCTCACGCAGCTCAACGCGATCCGGCGGTTTCCGCTGCTGCGCGAGGGCCGCACCGACCGCACCAAGAACGACGTGCCGGAGATGCCGCAGTATCCGCTGGTGGGCCCCACGTGGGGCCGCGTGGGACTGATCGACATCGACTACGGCTACGGCGGGGACGAGGTGCCGCGTTGGGTGCCCCTGTTTGCCGAGACGCCCAATCCGACGCTCTATCACATGGCGCTCCAGCTGGCGCTGGTGCAATTCGGTCTCGACGAGAGCGCCGTGCGCAATCGGGGCGACGCGCTCGAGTTGGTGCGCCCGGACGGCGTCCGGGTGGGCCGCGTTCCGCTCACGGCGCGGCAATTGGTGGAAGTCAACTGGTTCAGCCGCTGGGAGGACAATCCGCATGTCAGCCTGGCGGATGTCCTGATGGCGCGCGACCAACTGACGGCAGAAGGAGAGGCGGAGCGAGCCGCGGCGCGGAAATTCTTCGCGGAATTCCGGGACGCCATCGTGTTGGTCGGCGCCACCGACGAGCTGCTCCTGGATCTGGCGCCGACGCCGCTGAACCGGAAGCCGGTCCCCCGGGTGAGCGTCCACGGCAATCTGCTCAAGACCATGGTCAGCGGCCAATACCTCTGGCACCTGCCGGAATGGGGCGCCGTGGCCATCATCCTCGCGTTGACGCTGGCCATCGCGAGCCTGGTCATCTCGGAGGGAGCGAAGGGCGTGGTCGCGAAAATCACGGCGGTGGCGCTCGCGGCGGTCTACGTGGTCGTCAGCTTCCAATTGTTCAAGCAGTTCCAGGTCGTCCTGCCGATTGCCGTCCCGCTCGGCTCGGCGTTCTCCACGAGCTTTGCCGCGCTCATCTGGCAGGTCGTTGAGGAGGAGAGGCAGAAAAGCCGCATCAAGGGCATGTTTGGGACCTATCTGTCGCCGGAGCTCGTCAATCGCATGATCAATTCGGCGGAGGATCCCAAGCTGGGCGGCCACGAGGAGGTGATCACCGCATATTTCTCGGACATCGAGTCGTTCTCCGCCCTGGCGGAGAAGATGGCACCGGCGCGGCTGGTGGAGTTCATGAACGAGTACTTCACGGCCTGCACCGACATCCTGCAGGAGGAGGGCGGAACGCTCGACAAGTACATCGGCGACGCGGTCGTGGCCATGTTCGGCGCACCCATCGCGCTGCCCGACCACGCGTACCGGGCCTGTGTGGCGAGCCAGCGGGTGCAAGGGCGCATCGCGGAGCTGCGCGAGAAGTGGCGCGGGGAGGGCGAGCGGTGGCCCGAAATCACGCACCGGCTCCGCGCGCGCCTCGGCCTCAACACGGGACCGGCCATCATCGGCAACATGGGCAGCCGCAGCCGGTTCAGCTACACGATGGCCGGCGACAATGTGAACCTGGCCGCCCGCATGGAGTCGGGCGCCAAACTCCTGGGCGTCTACACCATGGTGACGGACGCCACCCGGAAGGCGTGCGAGAAGCACGATGGCGCCGGCCGCATCGTCTTTCGCTGCCTGGATCGCATCGTGGTCAAGGGACGCTCCCAGCCCGTGGGCATCCACGAGATCGTCGGCTTCAAGGAGGGCGTCAGCCAGCAGACGAGCGACTGCCTCGGCCTCTACGCCCAGGGCTTTGAACGCTACCTCGCGCAGGATTGGGAGGGGGCCGCGGCCCGGTTTCAGCAGAGCGCCGGCCTCGAGGCCAACCAGCCGCCGCAGATGCCCGGCCTGGTGAGCAATCCGTCCCTGGTTCTTCTCGCGCGCTGCCGCGACATGCGCGCGCACCCGCCCGGTCCGGACTGGAACGGCGTGTATGTGATGCCGGAGAAATGACGCGCCGCGGCGCGCCTATTTCAGAATCATGTCCTTCACCGTGCGGCCGCCGGGGATCATCGGCAGCACGTGCTCGGTATAGGGCACCACCACGTCGAGCACATAGGGCCCGTCGTGGTCGAGCATCTCCTGGATGGCCGCGCGGAGCTCGCTCTTCTTGAGCACGCGGCGGCCCTTGACGCCGAAGCCCGCCGCGATCTGGACGAAATCGGGATAGAGGGCATCGGGATTGTCGGGGCTGCCGATGTTGCTCTCGTCGCCGAGGATGGTGTTGCCGCGCACGGAATCGTAGAAGCGATCCTCCCACTGCACCACCATGCCGAGGTGCTGGTTGTTCAGGATCATCGCCTTGGCGGCGATCTTTTCGATCTTGGCGGTGGCCAGCTCCTGCACGTTCATGAGGAAGGAGCCGTCGCCATCGATGTCGATGACCTGCTGATCCGGGCAGGCGACCTTGGCGCCGAGCGCCGCGGGGTAGCCGAACCCCATGGCGCCGAGGCCGAGCGAACTGATGAAGCGGCGGGGCCGGGCGAAATCGTAGTGCTGGGCGGCCCACATCTGATGCTGGCCGACGCCGGTGGTGATGATCGCATCGCCGTGGGTCAGCTCGAACAGTGTCCGCACGGCCTCCTGCGGCTGGATGTGCGGGCTCGGTTCGAACCGGAAGGGATAATCGCGCTTCCAGGCGCCGATCTGCTCGTGCCAGGCCCGGGTATCCGGCGCAGTGAACGTCCGCGCGGCCATCAGGCTGTTGAGGCGGCCGATCGCATACTTGATATCGGAGCAAACCGCGTGGGCGACCCGCTTGTTCTTGTTGTGCTCCGAGGCATCGATGTCGATGTGAACGATCTTCGCATGCGCGGCAAACTTGTGCACGTCGCCGGTGATCCGGTCGTCGAACCGCGCGCCAAACACCAGGAGCAGGTCGCTCTGGTCCACGGCCCAGTTGCCGTAGGCCGTGCCGTGCATGCCGAACCATTTCAGCGAGAGCGGATGCGTTTCGGGGAAGGCGCCGACCCCCATGAGCGTGGTGGCTACGTGGATGCCGGTGCGGTCGGCGAAGGCGAGCAGCTCCTTCTGAGCGCCGGCCGCGATGATGCCGCCGCCGACATAGAGCATGGGCCGCTTTGCCTCGCCGATCAGCTGGATGATCTGCTTGAGCTGATCGTCGTCGGCGTGGGCGGTGGCCGTGGCGTAGGTGCTGCGGAATTCGACCGTGGAGGGGTACACGGGCGTGAACCGCGCCTGCTGCACGTCCTTCGGAATGTCGATAAGCACGGGGCCGGGCCGGCCACTATTTGCGAGCTGAAACGCCTCCTTGAAGACGCGCGGCAGCTCGTGGATGTTCATCACGAGATAGCTGTGCTTCACCACCGGGAGGGTCATCCCGTAGATGTCCGTCTCCTGAAAGGCCATCTTGCCGATGTACTTCGAGTAGACCTGGCCGGTGATCGCGACCAGCGGGATCGAGTCCATGTAGGCGTCGGCGAGGCCGGTGACGAGGTTGGTGGCGCCGGGCCCGCTCGTGGCCATGCACACGCCCACCCGGCCGGTGGCGCGGGCGTAGCCCCCCGCGGCAAACGCGCCCCCCTGTTCGTGGCGCGGCAGGACCACCCGGATCTTGTCGGTGTGCGCCAGCGACTGGTGCAGCTCGAGCGAACTGCCGCCGGGATAGGCGAAGATCACCTCGACGCCCTCGCGCACGAGGCACTCGACGACGGCGTCAGCGCCCTTGATCTCGGAACTGGCGGGTGGCACGGCCGGAGCGGCGCGCGTCGGGGATTTTCTCTTCTTCTTCGAGGGCGGCATGGGAAAAGCCAGTCACTAAAGACGACCGATTTCCGGAGTGGCAAGCATGGTTTTCCGCCGTGATCGCCGCCGGTCCGGAACCTCAGCCCGCGCCATTCGCCGACAGCCGGCAGGCATGGGCGCTGAAACCAGCCCCGAAGCTCGCCAGCCAGAGGTCGCCCTCCGGCGCTGGATGAGTCCGAAGATGTTCCTCGAGAACGAAAAGCACGGACGGACTGCTCATGTTGCCGCACGCGCTGAGCACTGCATGGCTGGCCTCCAGGGAATAGCGGGGCAGGACGGTGGCGATGGCTTCGAGGACGTCGCGGCCGCCGGGGTGGACGAGCGCGGCGGTTGGCGGCGCGCCGGTTTCGGCGGCGAACAGCTCCCGCACCGCGCCGGCCGCGAGTTCCGGCACAGACCGATCCAGCAAGTTGCGGAGCTTTCCCTGGCGCGTTTCAAATCGCAGGAGGTCACGCATGTCGGGGCGGTGCAGGGAGTGAAAGCCGTGGGCGTGAAGGCCGGTCGGTCCGGGCTGGCCCCGCCAGATGGTGGCGGCGGCCCCATCGCTGAACAGGCATGCGCTCACCAGCACGCCGTAGTCGTCGTCGAGATAGAACGCCGCCGAGCAGATTTCCACGGCGACGCAGGCGACCACGGCCTCTGGCCGCGCCGCGAGGAGGTGGCTGGCGGCCCGCAGGGTCGGAATCGCCGCGCCGCAGCCCAGGCCCACGAGATCGTGCAGGATCGCGTCGGGCCGCAGACCAAGCTGTTCGGCCACATAGCTCGTGACTCCCGGGCAGAGATAGCCGGTACACGTGCAGAGCAGGAGTGCGTCGAGCTGATCGGCCCGCAGTCCGGCCTGTGCCAGCGCCCGGGTCAGGGCGGAGCCCGCGAGCCGGGGCGCCTCGCGCCGAAAGGCGGCGTTCAGTTCATCCTGGGTCAGATCGAAGACGCGCGAGACATCATCCACCGCGAAGTGGCGCGTCGCGATGCCGCTGTCGCTGGTCAGGATGGCGCGGAGGATGAGCTGCGAGCGCCGGTTGAGCCGGTTCAGGGCCGGCGACTCCCGCCCGAGCTCCCAGCATTGGCGCTGGGTGAAGGTAGTGGCGGGCACGGCGGTGGCGAGCGCATGAAGATACATGGAGGTGGAAAGGGACGGCCGCAATCAATGCGTGAGGTGGTAAAGGGGGCGCAGCGGCAGGAGGCGCGCGCGGCCGGCCAAGGATAACCAGCGCTGCCGCCGCGGTTCCAGCAGGAAAGAATGCAGCGCGTTGGCGGACGCCAGCCGGGTGCGGAAGTGACGCTGGAGCCGCGCGCTCACCCGCCTGACGGTATCGGGCCAAGACTGTTCCCCGCGCGCCCACGCGGCGAGCGGGTCGAGGGCGAGGGCCGCGCTCTGCAGCGCCATGGCCATGCCGTTGCCCGTGAAGGGCGGAGGCATCGCGTAGCTGTCGCCCAGGCAGAGGCGACCGGGCGGCGGAGATTCGCGATGGAAACTCAACGCCGACACGGCGCAGCAGGAGGCCGGATCGATCTCCGCGAGCCGCAGGCGTTCCGCCAGGCGCGCGAGTCCGCTCGCCTCGAGCCACCGCGCCAGCACGCCGCCTCCCGCGAGCGGCGGCGAGGCGGAGGGCATCGGGCGCGTCCGAAAGAGGCCGCAAACGTTGATCCAGCCGCCCTCGACTGCGGAAAGACCCACGTAGGCCTGATCGCCGAGGTGGAGTTCGAGATCGCCGGCGAGGCGCAGGCCGCGGGCGTGCAGCTTGAGGCCGATCCAGGGCGAGGGGCGGCGGCGGCGTCCCGCCGCGAACACCCGTCCCGCCGGTGCCGGCTCAAGGGGAACCTGGCAGTGAGTCCGCAGCTCGCCGCCGGCGGCGGTCAGGGCCTCGGCGAGGCGCGCGTCCAGAGCGTAACGGCTCAGGCCGAGGGCGGGTCTCGGCAGGCGTTGGATGTGGATGGGACGCCCCCGCTCGTGCCAGACGACCGTGCGGTGCCGCAGCGCGCCGGCGAGCAGCGGGGCCAGACCCAGGCGCGCCACTGTGCCCCGGTCGAGACCAGTGATGAATTCGCCGCAGACGCGGTGCCGGGGATACGCGTGCGTTTCCCATACCGTCACGGGCACGCGCAGCCGCGCGAGGGCGAGCCCCAACGAGAGCCCGGCGAGTCCTCCGCCGACAATTTCGACCGGCTGGGCGCGGTCGGGGCTCATGGCGGGTGGGGCGGCGCGGCGCGGCGCCAGGCGACCATGCGGTACGCCCCGAGCAGCGTGGTTTGGCAGCGCCACGCCCATCGGCCGGGATCGAGGCCGAGCAGCCGGGGCAGCTCGTCGCGCAGAAAGCCCGCGGCAATGCTGACGCGGGCATCGTGGCGGGTCACCGGGCTGAGGCCAAGCAGGGGACTGAGGCGCAGCAGCGACTGCGCCACGGGGCGGCGGGCCGGTTCGCAGGCGACCAGGAGCCGCGCCCGCGCCTGCAGTCGGGCGCCGAGCCGGACCAGTTCGCCGGCGGCGAACTGGTGGAAGATGAGGTTGCCGCAAATCACCTCATACGCCCGGTAGCCCGCGAAACTGCGCAGGTCGGCGCGATGCCAGGGGGCGGCGTCCGGCCAGCCCTCGGGGGCCGGGCAGAGATCGAGCCCGGCGATCCGCCAGCCGCGCCGCTGGAGGCGCGAGGCCAAGTCGCCCGTGCCCGCGCCCAGTTCGAGAATGGGGGCGGAGGGCCGGACCCGGGCCCGCAGCACCCGGGAGAGCCAGCGGTGGTTGCCCATCAGGAGGTTGATGAGCCGCAGATCGCGCCGGTTCGCCAGGGCGGCCGGGTGGTCGAACGGCAGGGCGTCGAGCAATTCGGGTTGGATGAGACGGGAAGGCACACGGCACGTTGCGGAGGTCGGAGCCGGCGTCAAACGGCGATAGGTAACGGAGCGGTTACCCCGCGGACCGCACATCCGACTCGTCAAGGCCTCGTTCCGGGATCTAGATTCCCGGCATGAGTTCCGCGCCCGACCCGATCGATCTCGTGACGCAGGCCACGCAGGCCTTCCCGCACCGTCCCTCCTGGGACGAGTATTTCATGGCGACGGCGGCGCTGATCGCATCGCGGTCGAATTGCGAGCGGCTGCATGTCGGCTGCGTGGTGGTGACGGGGGGCGAACGCAAGAACCGGATCGTCGCGGCCGGCTACAACGGTTTCCTGCCGGGCACGCCGCACACCTCCCACGTGCGCGACGGCCACGAGCAGGCCACGGTCCACGCGGAACAGAACGCCATCGCCGACGCGGCCCGCCGTGGCAGCAGCGTCGAGGGCTGCGTGGCCTACGTCACCCACTACCCGTGCGTCAATTGCGCGAAGATCCTGGCGGCGGCCGGCATCGCCGAGATCAAGTACCACGAGGATTACAGCAACGATCCGCTCGTCGCGCCGGTGCTCGCGGAGGCGCGGGTCAAGGTGACGAAGCTCTGAACCGCCATGCGCCCGGCTGCCGCCAAGATTGAAATCGGGTCCGTTGACGCCGGCGCACTTCCGGCGACTTTCTGACCATGCGCGACCGCGGCAAGACGACGCTCAACCTGGCGGGCTCGCTGCTGCTGGCGCACCCGGCGATGCGCGATCCGAATTTCCGGCGCTCGGTGGTCCTGTTGTCGGCGCACGGCGACGACGGGGCGATGGGGGTGGTGCTGAACCGGCCGCTGGGGAAGCAGCTGGGAGACCTCAACGCGCAATTCGCCGCCAGCGCGATCGCGGGCGTGCCCGTCTATCGGGGCGGCCCGGTGCAGAAGGAGCAGCTCATCCTCGCGGCTTGGCGGCCGGAACCGCTGGAAGCCGGCTTCAAACTCTATTTTGGCATCGACGCGGAGAAGGCGGCGGCGCTGCAAGGGGAGGAAGGCGTGCGCCTGCGCGCATTTCTCGGCTACTCGGGCTGGTCCAAGGGGCAGCTGGAAAACGAACTGCGGCACAATACCTGGGTGATCACCCCCGTCAGCCCCGAGTTGCTGGAACGGAACGACGGCCCGGGGCTGTGGCGCACCATCCTCGGCGGCCTGAGCCCCGAATGGAAGCTCATGGCCGACGAGCCCGAGGACCTCACCGGCAACTGAGGACGCCGGCGGGGGGGCGGCCGCGGCTATGGGGCCACCGCGAACTCGCCGGCGAGGTCGATCTCCGCTGACGAGTGGCCCACGGCCACGGTGAACCGGCCTTCGGGCTGCGTCCACGCGTGCGCGCCCGCGTCGAAGTAGGACCGGGCCCGCGGATCGAGCGTGAGGGAAACGCGGGTCGCCTGGCCGGGGGCGAGGACGACACGGGCAAATCCCTTCAATTCCTTGGGCGGGCGCGGGACGGGGGCGGAGGGGTTGCCGAGGTAAAGCTGGGCCACCGCGGCGCCGGCGCGCGCGCCGGTGTTGGCAACGTCGAAGGCGACGGTCACGTTCTCGCCGGGTTTCGGCGTTGTCGGGGAGATGGCGAGGTTGGTGAAGGCGAAGGTGGTGTAGCTCAGGCCGTGGCCGAACGGAAACAGCGGCTTGACCCCGTTGTGCTCGTAGCCGCGGTACCCGACGAAGACGCCCTCGCGGTAGCGGACATTGGTGCCGCCGTCATTGGGATAATAGGTGTCATGCACGGGATTGTCCTCCCAGCGGCGCTCCCACGAGATCGGGAGGCGGCCCGACGGATTGACATCGCCGAACAGAATCCGCGCCAGCGCGTGGCCGCCTTCCTGGCCGGCATACCAGGTCTGGAGGAACGCGGGCACCTGATCGATCCACTTGGTCGCGTCGACCGAGCCGCCCGCCGTCAAGACCACGATCGTGTGCGGGTTCGCCGCGCGGACCGCCCGCACGAGTTCATCCTGGCCCGGCGGCAGGGCGAAGCTGCGGTCGGCCCCCTCGTGCTCGGTGTCCGGCGTGTACCCGACGCAGACAATGGCGGCGTCGGCCGCGGCCGCCAGGCGCTTGGCCTCGGGAGTGACCAGGTCTTCCGTGGCCGCCACGCCCAGCCCGATCCGCTGCTCGTACCAGACCGGCCCGACGACAAATTCAAATTTCACCGCGTAGGGGCGACCCGCCTGCATCGGCAGCTCAAGTGTCTGGGGTACTTGGTCCTCGGCGGGGTTGCGCTCGTTGACGAGCTGCCCGTCGAGGTACAGCCGGCAGGCGTCGCGACCGGCGGCGTTGACGAACCAGCGATGGAGACCCGAGCGGGTCGGGGTGAAAAACCCCGTCCAGCGAATCGAGGTCGGGGTCTCGGCCAGCGGCAGCCGGCGGTGGCCCCAGGCGGCCCATTGAAAGTTCACGCGCCGATCCACGTGGACCTCGGGCGTCCCGGCGAAATCCGCGTTGGCGTAGTATTCGCCGCGCAGGCCGGGCTGCGTGCCCTTGTTGTCGATCGAGAACGACGTGTGGTCGAGGATGTCGTCGACGGGCGGGATGCCCGCCGCATAGAGGACCTTGCCCGTTCCGGCCAGGCGGTCGCTGATGCCCTCGAGGAAGCTGATCGTGCGGAACGGCTCGACTTGCGCGCTGCCGCCGCCCACGGGCACGCCGGGATAGGCGCCGGGCCCGAGCACCGCGACCGTCCTGATCTTGGCGGGATCGAGCGGCAGCAGGGCGCCGTCGTTCTTCAGCAGGACCGCCGCTTCCTCCGCGCCGCGGAGCGCCACCTGCCGGTTCTCTTCGCTGTAGCGGGGCTGGCCGGATTCGAGCTGCTCGCGATCGAGAAAGCCGAACTCGACCGCGACGCGCACGATGCGGCGCACCTTGTCGTCGATGGCCGCGACCGTCACCTTGCCGGCGGCGATGGCGGGCAGCAGCGTGGCGCGGTTCATGAATTCGCCGCTCGGCATCTCGAGATCGAGACCGGCGTTGGCCGCCGCCACGCCGTCATGCGTGGCGCCCCAGTCCGACATGATGATGCCGCGGAAGCCCCAGTCGTTCTTCACCACGGCGGTGTTGAAAAAGTGATTCTGCGTCGCGTGCTCGCCGTTGATCAGGTTGTAGGAGTCCATGATCGCGCCGACGTGCGCCTCCTTCACGGCGGCCTCGAAGATGGGCAGGTAGATTTCGCGGGCGGTGCGCTCGTCGAACTCGGTGTTCACGTGGTTGCGATCGTACTCCGAGTTGTTGCCGAGAAAGTGCTTGATCGTGGCGACGACGCCCTGGCTCTGGACGCCCTCGATGTAGCCGACGGCGATGCGCGCGCCGAGCCACGGATCCTCGCCGAAGTACTCGAAGTTCCGGCCGTTGAGCGGCGCGCGGTAGAGGTTCGCCCCGGGGCCGAGCACAAAATGCACGCCCTTGGCGCGGGCGTCGCGGCCGATGCCGGCGCCGATCTGCCGGGCCATCTCCGGGTCCCAGGTCGCGGTCAGCCCGATGCCCGCCGGATAGGCGGTGGCGGGCCCGAAATTGCGCACGCCCATCGGCCCGTCCGCCATCCGCAGCCGCGGCCAGCCGATCGATTCGTAGGCGCGAATGAAGAAATCATCGACCCCGCCGATCAGGTCGATCTTCTGTTCGAGCGTCATCCGGCTGACGAGCGCGTCGACGCGCGGTTCGGCGGGGCCCGCGTCGGCGGCAGGCGCCGGGCCGGCCAGGACTGGGACCAGGGAAAGGAGGACGAGCAGACGCTTGTTCATTGCAGAGGGCACGGGGTTGGGCGGGGAGGAGACGGGTGAAGCGCAAAGTTTTGCCGGCGTCGTCGGCACCGGCAAGGGGATTTGCGGATATGAGCGCCGGCGGCGGCGGACGCGGCGACCGGGCGCAAGGACAATTGATTTGACAGGGTTGGGCGCGAACCCTCACCTAGTCGCCCCTTATGAAGGTCGTTTCCTCCCTGAAATCCGCCAAGAAGCGCCACCCGGATTGCCAGGTGGTCCGCCGCCGCGGCAAGGTCTACGTGATCAACAAGACAGACCCGCGCTACAAGGCGCGCCAGGGTTGAATGGCCGCAGCCACCGCTCCCACCGTGAAATCCGAAGGCCATCCTGCGCTCAACAACGTCTGTTTCCTCGACGTTGCGACCGGCAAGCGTTTCCTCACGAAATCGACGATCAAATCGAACCGCAAGGAGTCCATCGACGGGGTCGAGTATTATATCATTCTGCGCGATGTGACCATGGACTCGCATCCGGCCTACACGGGCGAAAAACGCCTGGTCGACACGGCGGGCCGGGTCGAGAAGTTCGAGTCGAAGTTCAAGCGCGGCACCAAGAAGAGCAAGTAGGCCTGGCCGAGGCCCAAATCGGACCTCTCCGACCGAAGCCGCTGCCGGCGGCTTGACCTGAAACCGCTGTCGGGTCTGAGTGGCGCACGTTTATGCGCATCCGCGCTTTTCAAGGTTTGATCCCGGTTGCGGCGCACACCACTGAGGTGGCCTGCGTGCCGTATGACGTTGTCGATGCCGCGGAGGCCGCGGCCCTGGCCGCCGGCCGGCCGCGCAGCCTCCTGCATGTGGACCGCGCGGAGATCGACCTGCCGTCCGGCACCGACCCTTACAGCGACGCCGTCTATGCCCAGGCGCGGACGAGCTTTTTGCGGCTCCAGCGCGAGGGCGTGCTGGTGCGCGAGGCGGGACCCTGCCTATACGTGTACCAGCAGCGGATGGGCGCGCACCGCCAGCGGGGCCTCGTGGCGGTCTGCCACGTCGACGATTACGATGCGGGCCTGATCAAGCGGCACGAGAAGACGCGCCGGGACAAGGAGGACGACCGCACCCGGCTCATCGATGCGCTCAGTGCCAACACGGGCCCGGTCTTTCTGACCTATCGCGACGAACCGGCCATCACGGCCCTCGTGGATGCGCTGTGCCGGGAGCAGCCGCTGCACGACTTCACCGCGCCCGATGGCATCCGCCACACCGCCTGGCGGGTCGCCGGGGGTGCGGAATGGGTGCGGGTTTTCGAGCGCGTGCCGTGGCTGTACATCGCCGATGGCCATCACCGGGCGGCGAGCGCGGCCCGGGTCGCCCGACTGCGCCGCGGGCGCAATCCGCGGCACACGGGGGCGGAGGACTACAACTGGTTTCTGTGCGTCATCTTCCCGGCGGGCGAGCTGCAGATCCTGGCCTACAACCGGGTCGTGCCCGACCTCAACGGCCATTCACCGGCGGCGTTTCTCGACCGGGTGCGTGCGGAGTTCGGCTTGGAGGAAAACGCGCCCGCGGCGCCGGCGGCCACGGGCCGCCTCAGCATGTATTTTGCCGGACGATGGTACGGCCTGCGGTGCCCGGTCGATCCGGCGGCCGATCCGGTCGCCCGGCTCGATGTGAGCGTGCTGCAGAACCGCCTGCTGGCGCCCATTCTCGGCATTGACGATCCCCGCACCAGCAAACGCATCGACTTTGTGGGCGGCATTCGCGGCCCGGGTGAACTGGTGAGGCGGGTCGAGGCCCGGGGCGGGGCGGCCTTCTCGCTGTTCCCGGTGACGGTGGGACAGTTGATGGATATCGCGGACGCCGGTCAGATCATGCCGCCCAAGAGCACGTGGTTCGAGCCCAAGCTGCGCTCGGGCCTGTTCATCCACACCTTCTGAGCGCCCGCTGGCGCGCCGTCGGAGCGGTTGACATTGCGGCCCCGCCGACGGAAACAGAAGGGCGTAGCTCGATCGTTCACCCTCAACTTCAGGAAAACCACATGCCACGCCATCATCTTGCCGCCGTGTTGCTGCTCGTCGCCTCCCTCGTCGCCCCTCTCACGGTGCAGGCGACCGACACCCACGCGAAGGGCCCGAAGCCCCTGCACATCTCGCAGGGTCAGGAGATCAACCTCGCGGACTACCTCGTTCCGGGGAAGACCACGGTTTTTGATTTCTACAGCGAGTATTGTCCGCCCTGTCGCGCGATCGCGCCGCATCTGGAGAAGGTGCATGAGAAGCGCGACGACGTCGCCGTGGTCAAGGTGGACATCAACCGACCGGGCCACAAGGGCATCGACTGGCAATCAGCCGTGGCACGGCAGTACAACCTGAATTCCATCCCGCACTTCAAGGTTTTCGGGCCCGACGGCAAACTGAAGGCCGAGGGTGACGAAGCCCGCGCGATGGTCACGAGCTGGTTCGATTAACCGGAGATCGTCGGCCCGGCCGGGCCTCCCAATCAGGTCTGGGGTTTGGGTTTCGCCAGCAACTGGTCGACCTCGTCCAGCGTTCGGGCGAAGCTTTGCATCGCGGCCTCGATGGGCGCCGGGGTGGTGAGATCGACGCCGGCGCCCCTGAGCAGCTCGAGGGGCGGCTTCGAGCAGCCGCCCTTGAGCATGCCCAGGTAGGCCTGCACGGCGGGCTCGCCCTGCGCGCGCACGCGGTCGGCGATGGCGATGCCGGAGGCCAGGCCGGTCGCGTAGGTGTAGACGTAATACTTGAAGAAGAAGTGCTCGATGTACGCCCACTCCATGCCGTCGTCGGGGCTGAGCGTGAAGTCGGGGCCGTAGTACCGGCGCACGAGATCGCGGTACTGCTCGTCCAGGAGCGCCGCCGTGATCGGCGTGCCCGCTTCCTGGAGCCGGTGGATCGTGCGCTCGAACTCGGCAAACATCGTCTGGCGGAAGATGGTGGTGCGGATGCGTTCGAGGCGCTCGACGAGGAGGTAGGCCTTCTCGGCGGGGTCGGTGGTGTGCGCCACCAGATAGTCGGAGAGGAGGGTCTCGTTGCAGGTTGAGGCAATCTCGGCCAGGAAGGTGGTGTAGCGGAAGTTGGGGTACGGCTGGCTGGTCATGGCCAGGTAGCTGTGCAGCGCGTGGCCGAACTCGTGGGCAAGGGTCGACATGTCGTCGAAGTCGTCCAGGTAGTTCATGAACACGAAGGGATGGGGCCCGTACACGCTCGAGGAAAACGCGCCGCTCGCCTTGTTCTGGTGCGGGTAGAGGTCGAGCCAGCCGTTGCGCGGGTCGAGCCCCTCGGCCAGCACCCGGCCGTAGTCGGCGCCGAGCGGCTTGAGGGCTTCGAGCACGGTCCGGCGGGCCTCGGCAAACGGCACGTCGCGGGCGACGCCGCGCACCAGCGGGATGTACAGGTCGTAGAAGTGGAGGTCGGACAGGCCCAGGACCTTCTTGCGGAGGGCGACGTAACGGTGCAGCAGCGGCAGGCTGGCGTCGACGGTGTGCACGAGGTTCTCATACACCGCCGGGTTGACGTCCTCCTTGTCGAGGTAGGCGTCCACGGCCGTGGCGTAGCCGCGGGCGCGGGCGTACGCGATGTCGAGCTTGATCTGCCCGGCGAGGGTGGCGGCGAGGGCGTGCTGGTACTGCCGCAACGTTCCGAACAGCGCCGCCACGGCGGCGCGGCGGACCGCGGGGTCCGGAGAGGCGCGGTAGCGCGCGTAATTCGAGAGGGTGAGCTGGACCTCCGCGCCCTTGGCATCCCTGATCTTGGGCCAGGGGATGTCGGACAGCAGGCCGGTGTGCGCGTCCTCGTAGCCCGAGGGCAGTTCGTTGAGGTCGATCTCGGCCCACAGGTTATCGCCCAGCAGGGCCAGCGCGCGCTCGGCGTCCGGGCTCAGCACGCGGCTGGCGCGGCGCCGGAGATTGTCGATGTAGGCCCGGTACGGGGCGAGCGCGGGGTGCGAGGCATAGGCCGATTCGATCGCCGCCGGCGGCAGGGCGGGCAGTTCCCGGCGGATGAACGCGGCCGCCTGCATCACCTCGTCGAGCGCGGCCAGGTTGCGCTGGCTCATGGCTCCGACGGCGTCATCGGTCTGCGCCGTGTTCTGGCGCATGTTGGCGTAGAGGGTCAGGAAGTTGGCGTTGCGGTGCAGGCGGAAATAGAGCTCGAGGCACCCGGCCAGCGCCGCGGGATCGCCGAGCTTCCCCTGGTACTGCGCGAGCGCGGGGACATCCTTCAGCAGTTTCACCCTCGCCTCCTCGCAGGCTTGGTCCGAAACGAAGAGCGGCGACAGGTTCCACTTGTATTCGTCAGGGATAGCCGCGCGCGCCACGTTGGCGTCGGGCTGGTAGGCGGGCAGATCGGCGGCGGGCGCCGCCGGCATGAAGGCGATGCCGAGCGGAAGGACAAGGAACGCGAGGCGCGGAAGCCGAACGCGGGGATGGGCGGGTGGGGCAGGCGGGCAACGATGGTACATGGGAGTGTGCATTGCGGGGAAGATGGTCCGCAGGCGCAGCAATCGGCCGCAGCGCCTGAGAAATTGGGGAAGAGGTAATCCACGACCGTGCAAATAGTCGAGTTGCCATCGCAGGACAGGCGGAGGCGCCCCGGCGCGGCCGGCCGACGGCCGGTGGCGAAGGCCGGGGACGCGACGACCCGTGACGCGGCGCGGGCTCGGGAGCGGGGGCCTCCCGCCCTTGGCCGATTGAGAGAACACCTCTTCTTCAGGGACGTTGACCTGAGTTGGCATTAGGATTGCATCAGGGAACGCATGGTTCTCCTTCTGCCGCCCGCCGCCTATGTTTTCGTGGAGATTCCGCCGGCACTGATCGGGCCCTTCGGGCTGCTGCTCGCCCTGATCGCGATCATGCCGCTGACGCCGCCGAAGCTGAAGAACTTCTGGGAACATTACTATCCGCACGTGGCCGTCGGCCTGGGGTTGTTTGTCGCGGTGGTCTATTTCACGGCCATCGCCGGCGGGGAGGAGGTCTTGGGGCGCACGCTGCACGAGTATTTCTCGTTCATCTGCCTGATCGGCTCGCTCTTCGTCGTGGCGGGCGGCATCCATCTCAAAGTGAAGGGCGAGGCCACGCCGTGGGAGAATGTGCTCTTCCTGGCGGGCGGCGCCGTCGTGGCCAACCTCATCGGGACCACCGGCGCCTCGATGGTGCTGATCCGGCCGTGGATCCGGATGAACAAGATCCGCCTCAGCGCCTATCACATCGTCTTCTTTATTTTCATCGTCTCCAACTGCGGCGGTGCGCTCACGCCGATCGGCGACCCGCCGCTGTTCCTCGGCTACCTGCGGGGCGTGCCGTTCTTCTGGCTGCTCGGCCACGTGGTCGAGGAGTGGCTGTTCACCGTCGGCGCCATCCTGGCGGTCTTCTACGCCTTTGACCGGCGGAGCTTCCGGCGCGCCCCGCCGGCCATCCGGGCGCAGATCAAGGAACACGACACCTGGCGCTTTGAGGGCGGTGTCAATCTGCTGTTCCTGCTCGTCGTGATTGGCGCGGTGTTTCTGCCCGAAACCTATCTCCTGCGCGAGCTCGTGATGCTGGGCGCGGCCGCGGCCTCCTACAAACTGACTCCCCGGGTCGTCCACGAGGAGAACCACTTCACGTTCGGCCCGATCCGGGAGGTGGCGTTCCTGTTCATCGGCATCTTCCTCACCATGATGCCGGCGCTCGGCTACCTCGACCGCCACGGCAAGGAGTTCGGCTTCACCCAGCCCGCGCAATACTATTTCGCCTCGGGCAGCCTGTCGTCCGTGCTCGACAACGCGCCGACTTATTTGAACTTCCTGCAGCTCGCCGAGGCCACGTTTGTGGACCGGGCGGCGCTGCCGGCAAACGCGGACGGCGAGGTCGAGGCCCGCGCCGGTGTGCGGCAGATGCTGGCGAGCGAACACCTGCGGCGGTTCATCATCGCCGTCAGTCTGGGCTCGGTCTTTTTCGGCGCGATGACCTACATCGGCAACGGGCCGAACTTCATGGTCAAGTCGATCGCCGAGAGCGCGGGCGTGAGGGTGCCGACGTTCTTCGGCTACGTCTTCAAGTATAGTCTGCCGTACCTGCTGCCGATCCTCGCGGCGGGCGGCTGGCTGTTCCTGTAGTGCGGGGCGGTTGGGGCGCCGCACGCGCGAAGACGCCGGAGGGCGGCGGCGGCTCCGCCTCCGCCGAGGCTTCGGCGGACACGTCGGCGGGAGCCTCGCCCTCCATTTTGGGGGCGCTTTCCGTAGGGCCCGAGCTTGCTCGTGGCCGCCATCGAACGCCACGTGGTGGCCAACTCGGCGGCCCCGCCGCGGCGGCGGGGCGCCCTACGGACTCGCCTTCGCGATCTCGACGGCGAAGACGTGCGTCGGGCCAAACATGTTCGACCGGAAAACGATCCACTTCATGTCGGGGGAGAACGTCACGTTGGGCTCCAGCCGGTAATCATGCTTCGCCATATTGACGAGGCGCTCCGCCCGGAAGAATCCTGGCTCGATCAGGTTGGTCGCGCTGGGGTTCTTGATGCCCGCCACGTCCGGGATCCGCTCCGGCCGGAACAGGTAGATCCACTTGCCGTCGGGGGCGTGCGCCACCATCTCACTGTCGCCGCCGTCGCCGGCGAACAGCGTCCCGTCGGGTGACACGTTGAAATGCACCGACCATTCGTTGCGTTGCAGGTGATACCAGGTGCGCCGGCCGGTCGCGATCTCGTCGCCCGCCACCCAGAAGTCCTCCCCGCGCGGCGTCTGCAGGTCATACCAGATGGTCTTGCCGTCGGCGCCAAAGAATTCATGGCCGGCAATCTCCATATTCATCGTGCGGGTGTGGATCTTGGCGAGGCCGGTGCCGTCCGTATGGATCGTCCAGACGCGGTCGATCTCGTGCCAGGGACCCTCGTGGCAGAACATGGTGAGCGACGGATCGGTGGGGGAAAACTGGAGGTGGTTCAGCCACTCGCGCTCCTTCCAGACGTCCTTCAATTCGCCAGTTTGCGTGTTGAGCGTGAAAATCACATGGGGCGGCCCGGCGTGGATGGCCGCGAGCTGGTTGTGCAGCCGCAGCTCCTTCGCCTCCGCGAAGGTCATGGGCTTGCCGTCGGGGCCGACCGCCACGTAGTTGGCCTG
>DATIWI010000227.1:0-3757 GCA_035519475.1 Opitutaceae bacterium | reverse complement strand
ACGGTGAGCTCCCTTCTCTTTTCTGCTTTCTGCTTTCTCCCGCAGTTACGGCTAACGGCCCTCCTGCGTCTGAACCCGAATCTCGACTTCGGCATTGGGGAATGCCTGGGGTACGTACACCCCCACATCGTTCGCCTTCTTCATCGCCTCCCAGCACGGTCCCGCCTGCTGGATCCGGAAATACTGGGTGCCGATGCGGGGGGAGATGGCGGCGGGAACGGACGGCGTGTGCTCAAGCGTCAGGCCGGGGAGCGCTTCCTTGACCAGCCGCGACACGTACTTCTGGGAGCAGACCTTCACCAGGCCGGGGACGTTGGCGATCAGATCGCCCTCGCCCATGTTGGCCTTGATGCAGAGGAACCAGCGGCTGGTATCGAAGCAGCGCTTGTCGTTGACGGTGCCGAAATAGAACGCGTCGCCCTGCGGCGCCAGCGGAATGGACACGTAGCTCGTGGGGACGATCACCTCGAGGTGGGCGCGGATGTGTTTTTCCAGGGCGCCGAAGGTCTCGAACAGGTGGTCGTGGTCGTAGAGCGGCAGGTTCCGCGGGTGGCTGTCGAGCGAGAAGGTGCAGAGCGAGCCGGCCAGGCGGGACAGCTCGACGTAGAGCTGCTCGGGGCGGGAGCGGCGCGCGGTCAGGTGGTGGCGGAGCGGCGCCAGGCCTGAATGCACCGTGTGGGTGAGCCAGAAGTCCGCCACTTCGCTGGCGGCGTAGTCGGCCACACTCTTCTGTTCCTGCTGGCGGCGCGCGGTCATGGCGGCGCTCTTGCCGTCGAGGATTTCCACGATCCGCTTGAGCAGCGCCATCAGCTCGCGGCTGGCCCCGATCTGCAGGCAGGGCGGGATGTACCGCTCGTCGTAGACGAAGTGGCCGGTGCCGTCCCGTCTCACCCTGGCCAGCGGCATCGCGACGACACTCTCGTCCGCCTGCCCCTGGTCGAGCGCCAGCTTGAAGTTCTTCCGTGCCAGCGGCACCGGCTTCTCGTCCTGGCCGGTGATGTCGTCCCGCACGGGGGTCGTTTCGCTGATGAAGCGGGGGTCGCCCTCCGGGCGCTGACTGCCCACGAGCGTGTTGGCGCGGCCCGGCCGGTAGGCCGGCACGGTGAGCAACAGCGTCTGGCTCTCGACCGTTGGGCTGAACAGCTCGCGGATCTCGAGCGGGGCGGGGAGCGGGTCGCTCTCGGGAAAGTTGAACGCCAGCCCGTCGGGCAGGGTGCCGCGCGCGTGAACCAGGGAGACGGTGCCGTTGCGCAGCGCCTCCTGATCGAATTCGAGGCCGGCCACACCATAGGGGCGGTAGAAGAGCTGCCCGAGGGCAAAGCCGATCGAATCCTCGAAATAGCGGTTCTGGGCCTGGAAGTGATGCTGGGCCAGATGCATCCCTTCGTGCCAGACCACGCGTGACAGCGGCTTCATGGCGCTCCCGGACTGACGGCGGCGGGCAGGGCGGCCGGTTTGCCCGGCCTCCGATCGAACGGTAATATCATATCAAATAGAGTCCATGAGGACCAACTGACCAGCGACGAATTCCTGGCTCGCTACGAGCTGCTCAAGCCCGTTTCCGAAGACCGGGTCCGCACCTTCGCGGCACTGCAGCGCACCACCCGCGCCGTGGTCATGGTGCACCTGCTCGATGCCGATGCCGCCGCCCCCAACGCGGCGTTGCTTGGCCTGCTCGACGATCTCCCCGCCGAAGACAAGTCGAAAATCATCGAGCGCCTCGAGGTGGACGGCGCTCCCGTCATCGTCACCAAGTTCCTGCTCGAGTTTACCACGCTGGGCGCCTGGCTGGCGGCGCGGAGCCCCGGCATTCCGGGCACCGCGGTCAATCCCGCGGTCCCCAAACCCGCGGATTCGCCCACGCCGCCCGTCGTCTCGGCCGCGGATGCCACGCAGCTCATGTCGGCGCTGCCGCCGGGTGGACCGCCGAAGCCGCCGCCGGCTGCGCCGGAGACGGGGAGACGGACAGACGGGCAGACGGAAAGTGAAGCAGTTGCCGCCCCGGCACCTGCCGCACCGGGCGAATTCACTCAGCTTTTCGCGCCGCTCAAGCCGACTGCATCGCCGACCTTGGCAGCGCCACCGGCGGCCCAGGCGCCTGAACCGCCGGCACCCACGCCAGCGGCGGATGCGCCAGGCGAATTCACCCGCGCATTTGCGCCATTGCGCCCGATGGAGCCCGAGGCGCCGCTGCCTGCTCCTGAACCTGCTCGGGTTGAACCCGAGGCGAGCGATTCCGACGAGTTCAATAAACTCTTTGCGCCGACCAAGGCTGAGGCGGCACCTCCTCCTGCGCCCGCCCCGACGGCACCGCCGCCAGCCCCCACGCCGCCACCGACGGCAGGTGCGCCCGGAGAGTTCACCAGCGCCTTCGCGGCACCGCAGAAGCCGGTTGAGCCCCTGGTCGCCAAGGTCGAGGCTCCGCCACCGGCGCCGGCGCCGACGATTCAATCGCCTCCCGCGGCCCCTTCTGCCCCGCAGCCCCCTGCTGGTCAGTTCACTCAGCTGCTCCAGGCAATGAAGCTCCCGCCGGCGGTGCCGGCGTCAAGTGCTCCACTAGCCGCGCCGCCACCAACTCCTGCGCCTCCACCGCCGGCCCCAGCGGAGCCTGGCGAGTTCACCCGCACCATCGCCGCGCAGCAGAAGCCGGTCGAGCCGCCGGCCGCGAAGATCGAACCGCCCGTACCGCCACCGGCGCCTCCGCCGGCAGAGGCAGTCGGCGCAGGCGAGTTCACCCGCGCTTTTGCGCCGCCACCGATGCCGCCCAAGGCCGCGGAGCCGCCGCCCGCGCCGCCGCCGCCCCCGGCGCAGAAGGCGCCCGATCTTCCGCCGGCGCACGGACTGCCGCCGCGCATTCCGATGCCGCCTGCCGCAGCGGCCTCGCCACCGCCAGCCAAGTCGGCACCGCCGCCGACCCGCATCTACGTGCCAGTGCCCAAGCCCGAGGCGCTGGCCGCGAAGGCACCGCCGCCGGCTTCGCCGGAGACGGTCAGACGGCCAGATGGCCAGACGGTCAGTGATGCAGGCGCGACTCCGATCGCCGGGGCGCCCGCTCCGCCGCCGCCGAAGGCGCCGCCGGTGGAAGGAGACTCCGGCGAATTCGCCAAACTCTTCGCGCCCGCCAAGCCGCCGGCCGACATGCCGGTTTCGATGAAGCCGGCCCCACCGCCGCCAGAGCCCGTGGCCCCCGCGGCTCAGCCCGGCGAGTTCACTCAATTGTTTGCTCCCGTGAAGCCGCCAGCGGATATGCCGGTTGCCCGGTTGGAGCCGCCCGCCCGTCCGCCTGACCGCCCGACCACACCTCCGCCGCGTCCAGCGGCGGAGCCCGGCGAATTCACCCAGCTCTTCTCGGCGGCACCCAAGCCGACCGATCTGCCGCCGGCGAGTTCCCCTCCCGCGCAGCCGATGCGCCCAGCTGCACCGCCGAGCGCGCCGGGAGACTTCACCCAGGCGTTCATGGCGCAGTCGAAGCCCAGCGCACCGCCGCCGAGGAATCCGGCGGATGACGATCTGGCGCAGCGTCTCGCGCGCGGCGCCGAGCCTCCCGCGCGCAAGCCGGGAGCCACCGCACCTATGGCGCCGATGCAGCCGCCGGCGAGCGCCAAGCCTGCGGAGGGGCCCGGGGAATTCACCCAGATGTTCGCGCCGATCTCGGTGCCGCCGCCGGCGCCGCCCTCACCCTTTGCGGCGCCCGCGCCTCCTTCTGTCCCGCCGAACTATCCGTCCGCCGCTCCGCCGCCGAGCGCGGCGGGAAGCG
>DATIWI010000226.1:0-2659 GCA_035519475.1 Opitutaceae bacterium | reverse complement strand
GGACCGGCGGCGGCTCTTCGACGGGAGCGGGGCCTATCTCGGCCCGCGCGTGGCCGCCGGCAACCTCGACCTGCCCCGCACGGCGGACGACGCGCTGCCCTACACCATCTACACCCGCAGCCAAATCGTCCGCAGCGGCGTGGTGAACCTGAACGAGTTCCTCCAGCGCGAGTTGGTGGACAGCGATTCGACGACCTTGTCACCCGATCAGAACGGGAAAGCGTCCAGCTATGTTGCCGGCAGTACAAATCTGAACCTGCGCGGCTATGGCGACGAGGGAACCGTCGTGCTAGTCAACGGCCGCCGCCTGCCGGAAGTCGTGACGAGCAATCGTGCCAACACGCTGCCGCCCGACGTCAATTTCGTGCCGCTCAGTCTCGTGCAGCAGATCGAGGTGCTGCCGGCCTCGGCGGCCTCGCTCTACAGCGGCAATCCCGTGGGCGGCGTCATCAACATCGTCCTGCGGCCCGATGCGGAAGGCGAGGCCACCGAGGTGACCGCCACCTACACGAACGCCCTGCACCGATTCGATGCGCCGCAATCCTCTTTCTCTCTCCTCCACGGCCGGACCCTCCTCGCCGGAGCGCTGCGCGTGCGGTTGAGCGCCAGCTTCACCCGCGCCATGCCGCCCACCGAGGCAGAGCTGGGCTATATTCGGACCAACATTCATCCGTCCGCCGCGCCTGGCGATCCAATCTACCGGGCGACCCCGAATATCCGCAACGCGGACCAGGCGCCGCTTTTTGGTCCGGGCACCCCGCCGGTGACCTCCGTGGCGCCCGGCGCCGATGGCACGGGTGGGCTCGCGGCCTTCGCTGGCCGCCAAGGTCTGCGCAACCTCGATTTGTTTGATTCGTCCGGCGGACTGGCGGCATCGCCCGATAGCCTCGACTACCCCTACGGCCGGCGGCAACAACGCGCCACGTATTTTGCCTCCGCCACCTACGACGTGCTCCCCACGCTGCAACTCGCGGTGGACGGCACCTATGCGCGCACGGTGGTGACGCGCGGCTACGATGTGCAGACCGCGGATCTCACGCTGCGCGCGGATTCCCCGCTCAATCCGTTCGGGCAGAATGTCCTGGTCTCGCTCAACGAAACGGCGCCGCTGCTCGGGGAAGGCTACAGCGAGGCACGGATCGAATTCGCCTCCGTGGTGTTGGGCGCTCTGCTCAAGCTGCCCTCCGACTGGCGGGCGGCGTTGGACGCGCAGTACGCCCACAATCTGGCGAAGTACCGGGGGCTGGCCGGCGCCGACACCACGCACTGGCAGCAATTGGTCGACGCCGGTCTCTACAATCCGCTCCGCGACACGCAGGTGCACGGCCCGCCGCCCGAATTCTACGACCAGGTGCTGATCTACTACGGGAGCCGGGGGCATTTTGTGACCCTGGGCAACTACGACACCGTCGACGCCTCGGTGCGGGTCACGAATCAATCGCTCGTGCTGCCGACCGGACTCGGCGCGGTCAACCTCGGCGCCGACTACCGGCGGATGCACCTCGCGGACTACACGAATGTCCAGCGCTTTGGCGACGACTCCCTCGCGGCCGATCCCGTGCAGTGGCAGGGGCGGATTCTGCAGCGTTACAGCGCCTTCGGAGAGATCCAGGCGCCGCTGTTACCCAAGCGCCGGCTGCCGCCCTGGCTGCGTCGCCTCGAGACCGATCTGGCCCTACGCTATATCGCCGCGGATACCACCCGGGAGTCCTACTTTGCCCCCACAGGCGGACTGAAAGCCGAGCTGGCGGGCGGCTTCACCCTGCGCGGCAGCTTTGCGGTGTCGAACCGATATCCGACGCCGTTCATGAGCAAGCAGGTCGCGGCGCCTTCCGATCTTGGATCCGGGGAGGTCAGCACCGTGCGCATCTCCGATCCGGTGCGGGGTCAGAGCTACAACGTGCAGGCCCGGGAGGCGATCAATCCGGATCTCCGGCCGGAATCGGCCGCCACGCAGACGGTCGGCGTGATCTTCCAGCGCGGCAAAGACCACCGCGCCCGGGTCGCCGTGGACTTTGTCGATACCCGGAAGACCAATGAGTTGATCGCCTTGGATCCGGCGACCTTGATGGATTTGGAGACGCTGTTTCCCGGGCGGGTCACGCGGGCGCCGCTGACACCGGGCGACACGCACGCGGCCGGCCTGGTCACCTCGCTGCTCACGGGCAACGTCAACGCGGCGCGCCGGCACTCCCAGAGCTGGAACGCCGCCCTGGATTACGCCTGGACCAAGTGTCTGGGCGGCACGCTCGGCCTGTACGGCCGGCTGGTTTATTTCCAGCGCTTCGAGCGCCAGGTGTTCCCGGATTCTCCGACGGTCGACGAATTGCGCGTGCCGGACGGCTGGGTGACCGGATTGCTCCGCTATCGCGCCAACTTTGGCGCGGGTTGGTCCAACCGCGACTATGGCTTCGGCCTGGACGCCCACTACTTCGGTTCGCGCACCCTCCCGGCGATCGAATGGCCGAGCCAGGGCGGCACGCAGATAGATCACTGCTGGCAATTCGACACGTTCCTGCAGGGAGACGTGGGCCGATGGCTGCCGTGGAAATCGTCGCGCTTCGGTCTGCGCGGGCAGCTGCGCGTCAACAATGTCTTCGGCGCCCACCTGCCCAGGTACGCCAACGATCCGTCGGGCGCGGGTGTCCAGCCCTACGGC
>DATIWI010000225.1:0-3470 GCA_035519475.1 Opitutaceae bacterium | reverse complement strand
GCGTCGCCAGGAACGGGGGTAGACCGTACGAATCGCTCGCGTTCACGCTCGTCTTGCTCACCGTCGCCGCGGCAAAGGTGGCCATGATCACCGGTGTGACGAACACGATGAAGAGGAACTCGAGGACGAGCACCCTGGAGGTGCCGGCGGTCCACAGCAGCAGCAGCTCGAAGGGAAGGACGATGGCGACCCACACGGGAAGCGACTTCGCGCTGAGACGCCACTCGAACCACGCCTGCGCGCTCGCGGCGGATCGGAAACTCTTCCGCGGCGTCGACACTCCCGCGATGCGCGCGACGGGGAACGCGCCGCTCCAATGGGGCACGTCGCCTCGCCGAGCCCGCGCCACGGCGAGCCGGGCGGCGACATACGCGAGGGGAATCTGCGGCGCCACGATGGCCACCATCACGGCCTCGGACGCGTGATAACGGAGCGCCAGGAGCACGATGGAGTCCATCGTGCTCAGCCACAGCACGGCGAGGATCACGCGCAGCCCGGGCAAACTGTAGGGCATCCACATCAACGCCTGCGTCCAGGCGAGCAACGACACGGCCGCCAGCGCCGGCCAGATCGTCGGGATGTCGAATCCCGACGGCCATACGGCGAGAAACCTCGTGGCCAGCCACAGGAGCGCCATGGCAGCGGCGCCATACAGCATCGGCCAGCGCGTCAGTGCCGTGGTCGAAGCCGGCAGCGTGAACATGCGGGCGGGATACATGGATGGGCGCCCGGCCACGTCACCGGACAGACCGAAGCTGAACACCGTCAGGACATACAGGAACGTCGTCGTCAGCGGCACCATCACGACGACCCCGAACCGCTCGGCGCTATCCATGTTGAAGGTCCGGGCCGGCTCGGGGACCAGCACCTTGATCAGCGCCAGCCCGACCAGATAGCCGGCGACCGCGATCAGGCCCCAGCGATGTCGTTGGCGGAATTCCCAGGCGATGGCGGCGGCCGGCGAGCGCATGACCTACGCGTCCGGGCCCGACGCCGGCGCCCCGACATGGGCGACGAAGATCTCCTCGAGCGAGGGGACGCGTCCGCCTGAGCGGTGCGATTCCCTGATGGCCTCGAGCGGCGCGCTCAGCACGATCCTGCCATGGCTGATCATCGTCACATGGTCGGCGACCTGTTCCACCTCGTCCAGCAGGTGCGACGAAAACAGCACCGTGCGGCCTTCATCGGCGATGGTGCGAATGACGGCGCCCAGAATGTCGCGGCGCACAATGGGGTCGAGGCCGGACGACGGTTCGTCGAGCACCAGGAGTTCGGGGCGATGGGCCAGCGCGAGCAGCAGGCCTGCGCGCGCCTTCTGTCCTTTGGAGAGATTCTTGATCTTCGCCCCGGGGTCCAGCGCGAACGCCCGCCGCAGCTCGTCCGCGTACGCATCGTCCCACGCCGGATAGAACGCGCGCGTGTAGCGCAGGAGCTCGTCCACGCGCATCCAGCCGGGAAGGTCGTTGTCCTCAGAGAGATAGCCGATCCGCGACAGGACGCCGACCGGATCGGCGACGGGATCGAGGCCGAAGACGCGCACCGAGCCGCTTTCCGCCCGGAGCAGACCCAGGATGTGCTTGATGAGCGTCGTCTTGCCCGCGCCATTCGCGCCGACGAGGCCGTATACGGCGCCGCGTGGCAGCGACAGGGTCACGGCGTCGAGGGCCGTCGTGGCACCAAAGCGGCGGGTCAGCTCCGAGACGTTGATGACCGGCTCCCTCATCCTCGAACCACCTATCGTGGCTCCCTGTCTGTGATTGTGCGGAGGTTTGCTGTCATTGTTCTTGCTCTCCATGCAGGTGGAACGATGATTTCCGCCGTCTAACGGAATGCGGTTGAGCGGCGGGCGCCTGCGCCCACCGAGCTCACAACACCTACCCTATTCCCAAGTCACCTCGCCGAGCGAACCGCAACCCGGCGTAGCCCGCCGCTGCAGGCGCTGGTTAGACAGCGAGGCGGTCAGCGGTGGCGTAGGACCAAGTCGATCGTCAGCGTGTCGTGCGCCCCACCAGCGGGGTAGTCCGCCCGAAACTGCAAACGCTTCCCCGCCACAACCGTGTCAACGCCATACGTGGTGTCGGAGATCAGAACAGCCGTCATTTCAATGCAAGCCTGGAACGGTGCGAGGCCCGCACGGAGCGCCAGCGCGTACCGGCCCGTCTCGTCGGTTGTTCGCAGCCCATAGCCGGTAGGTGTGAGGTTCAGCCGTGTGCCGGTGCAGGAGTCCACGAACACGGTTGCTCCCGGAAGGACGAAGCGGGCCGGAGCTCCAAGTGAGTCGCGAACCGTGCCCACCACCACGGCAGAGGTGGTGCAGAGGTCGCAACCCGTGGGCGGCCAAACCTCGTGACAGGCCAGGGCGACCACCGGCAGTAGAGCGGCTGCGGTCGCTAGACGCCCGATGACCATTCTTAGCCTCGCGTCTCGGAGTACAATCCGCCTCGCGGCCTAACGCCTCGCGCCTCGGCGGGCGGGCCGGCCGCGGGCCCCGCTAGGCACACCGTCACCAGCCCACACGCGTGGCGTTAGGCGGGCGTCACGCGGCCGTGCCCGCCCGCTGCAGGCGCTGGTTAGGCTGCGCCCCGACGGGAACCGCGCCGCGGCCGCAGTCGTCGGAGATCCTGCATCCTCGCCATGTAGCTGCGCAGCACCGCATTCATCCGCGACTGGTAGCGGGGCCCGGCCCGCTTGAACCACTCCAACACGTCCTCATCTACCCGGAGCGAGATGGCGCGCTTCGGACTTGGCACCACGACAGCTGCCTCCGCCCAGAAATCGACCGGCAGATCCGTGAGCTCGGGCGGCGACGTACGCTCAATCGCCGCGTCCGTCAGTGCCCGCAGCCGCCTCAGGTCCGCCCGGCCGCGCGACGGCTGCCGCTTACGCACCGAGGGCGGTGTCGAACGTTCGGCGTTCACGTCGGTTGCTCCTTCGCGCTGAGATAATCCGCCGCTGCACGCGCCCCTTCCGCTGGCGGCGATCGGTGTACACGACGGTGAGATGCAGACCGTCAGCGAGCCCCACGGCCACCATACGGCGCTCACCGTAGTCCCGTCTGGCATCCTGGACCTCGAGTGTCGGACCGTCGAAGATCAGGGTCGCGAACGCGAAGTCGAACCCTTAGACACGGAAGTTGGCCTCGCTCTTGGCCGGATCCCAGACAAACTCCATTGGCTAATATACGAGTGTATATACAGACATGCAAGCGAGCCGCGTGACCTCGGAACGGGAGGGGGCAGCCTGCCGAACGAAGCGCGCCTCAGCGGCGGGCACCTGAGCCCACCGAGCGCACAACACCTGTCAACCCGCCGAGCGAACCGCAACCCCGCGTAGCCCGCCGTTGCAGGCGCGGGAGGCGGAGCGGCGTCTTGACGCTATAACGTCATAGCGTTATTGTTGCCTCATGCCAACCGTCAAGCGCGCCACCGTGTACTTCGACCCGAGCCTGCACCGGGCCCTCCGCCTCAAAG